>JBDUAL010000072.1:0-7239 GCA_040004685.1 Anaerolineaceae bacterium
TACCTCCTGCTCGATTCGGAAGGGCGGGGCACGGCAAAGCGTTACTGGCATGCGACCAGCACGTCGATACCGGAATCTCGTACGGCACAGATAGAGCACTTCCGCGAATTGCTGTTCGACGCGGTGCGCATCCGCCTGCGCAGCGATGTGCCAGTAGGCAGCAGCCTAAGCGGAGGCCTGGACTCATCAAGCATTGTCGCGACGATCGACGCACAGAAGAGTAGCCAGGCGGTGCATCAGAAGACGTTCAGTGCCCGCTTTCGGTCTCGCCAACACGATGAGGGCCAGTTCATCAAGCTCGTGACCTACCAGGCTCAAGCGGAGGCGCACGAGGTCTGGGTCGAACCCGAACTGTTTATTGCGGAGTTCGAACGGCTACAGTGGCACCAGGAAGAACCGATCGCCTCCACCTCCCCACTTGCCCAATGGCTGGTGATGCGGCTCGCTCAAGAAAACGACACCACTGTCCTGCTCGACGGCCAGGGCGCAGACGAATTGCTTGCGGGGTACGACCAGGCGCAGGGAATGATGTGGGCACACTGGCTCCGCCGTGGCCGAATCGACAAAGTGGGCCGCGAAGTATTCGCGTTTGCGAAGCGCTACCACACACTCCGAGATCCAGCCCTGTTCGCCGCCTACTACTCACTCCCGGGAAAACTTCGGGACGAACTGGTAGAGCGCTACTACCGCTCCTCAAAGACCGTCTCACCGGAGCTGCACCGCGAATTCGCCCCGTCGCATGTCGATTCGCTAGAACCATTCCCGGACCGCCTCCGGAACGAACTGGTGCGCTGGCAGACGGTCACCCAGCTCCCTGAATTCCTGCGCTACGCAGACCGGAACAGCATGGCCTTCGGCCGTGAGGTACGTTTGCCGTTCCTAGATCACCGGCTTGCCGAATACTGCCTTAGCCTCCCACCGGACCTCCTGCTGGGCAACGCCGTCACCAAGGTCGTGTTGCGCGAAGCGATGCGCGGCATCGTCTCCGATACAATCCTCGATCGCAAAGACAAGCTGGCCTACGCGCCACCGCAGAAGCAGTGGAATCACGGACCGCTTCGGCCATGGCTCGAACGTACGCTGAGGGCCGCTGAACACCGCAGCGACATCTTCAACCCGCGCGCCGTGGTTAATTTGCGGGAGCGGTTAAATCGCGATGGGGGCGACACGCTCATGTGGCGCGTGGCGAGCACTGAGGCGTGGTTCCAACTGATGGTTGACCACCCAAATCGCGAATTCGCTCCCTCTGCGGAAATTAGCCCAATTAACTGGTAACCTCCCAGCGCAACGTCTCGGAGAGGCGGCGCCGGGCAGACCCTCCCGCATCTCCATCCACGCACCACCCACATTGGAAGAAGGAACGCATCCAGATGGCAATCTCATTCGAAGGCCAGGTGGCCCTGGTTACCGGGGCAGGCAACGGTCTCGGTCGAGCGTACGCACTCGACCTCGCAAAGCGCGGCGCCAAGGTGGTCGTCAACGACCTCGGCGGCGACCCGCATGGCCAGGGCGAAAACGCCTCCGCCGCCCAGAAGGTAGTTGACGAAATCAAGGCGGCGGGCGGCGAGGCTGCCCCCAACCACGATTCGGTCTCCAGCTATGACGGCGGATTCAACATGGTGAAGACCGCGATCGACAGTTTCGGCCGCCTGGACGTGGTCATCTGCAACGCCGGTATCCTGCGCGACACCGCGTTCCACAACATGAGCGAAGACGACTGGGACAAAGTGTTCGCCGTCCATATCAAGGGCTCGTTCACTGTCCTCCGCGCCGCCTGGCCGGTATTCCGACAGCAAGCGTACGGCCGCGTAGTGCTCACCACGTCGTCCTCCGGTATCTACGGCCAGTTCGGGCAGGCCAACTACGGCGCAGCCAAGACGGCGATGCTCGGCCTGATGAACGTCCTCAAGCAGGAGGGAGTGAAGTACAACGTCAACGTCAACACGATTGCCCCGGTCGCCGGAACTCGCTTGACTCAATCAGTCATGCCTCAGGAAATGGTCGATAAATTGGTGCCAGAGATGGTTGTCCCGGCCGTCACCTACCTGGTTTCGAAGGAGTGCATGGACAGCGGCCTCATCATCGAAGCGGGCGCAGGCAACTTCAACCGCGCGGCCATCGTCAAGGGCCCGGGCATCCGGCCCGGCATGGACGACCTGAAATCCGCCGAATGGTGCCAGGAGAACTGGCCCGCGATTACCAGCCTGGAGGGCGCCGAGCCACAGTGGCGCACTGGCCAGAGCATGAAAGACTTCCTCGCCGGCAAGTAACCAGGCGAAGACCACGAAAAGGGGTGTTCCGACCGGCAACACCCCTTTTGTCGCCTCTAAAGCTATTGTTATGTCGCGGGTTTGTTCACCCAAACGTCCGGGCCGGGCCATGTCTTCATGCGCATCGCACCAGAGCCATCGAATTGGACGTAGCCCGCGGATTCGATCTCGAACACAAACACATGTGCCGGGCCATCTGGGCGCCAGTTCAAAAGGTTAAAGATGTGCTGCCAGTATGGTTCAATCCGGTCCTCAGCCATCGGCAAGCAACGACCGTAGAGTTTCACGTCGCCCTCTTTGCCGTCCTTGTTCGAAGTCACGCTGTGTATCGCGCAACGCGGGTCGCGCAGCAGGTCGAGCAACTTCTTGGACTGCCACATCCCACCGAGCGTCAGTTCGTCGTCGAAGAACGTGTACTCGATCGGCGTGATGCGCGGCCAGCCGTTCTGCCTCAGCGTGCCGAGCATCACCAGGTCGACCGCTGCAAAGCGCTCTTTCGCCAATCGCGCCAGATCAGGGGATTCTGTTTCGAACTGGTTCCACGTTGCCATCGAATGGCCTCCGTTGTGCCTCAGTGGCAAGAGCTGCCGCGGGCGTGAATGGTGACTCGAATTCGCTGTGCCCCCGGGTGTCGATCGGACTGGGCCAGCGTGGGAGCTGTCGGGAGCGAATCGTAGCAGATTCGGGTAGACTTTCCGCACAAACACTACAGCGACGAGGCTTCGATGAACTACCACGATACGCCAGATGAAGCAGTTTTCCGCGCTCAGGTGCGAACCTTCATCAAGAACGAGGCTCCAAAGAAGCTAACCCGCGGCGAGGGCGGCTACGGAGGCGCGGGCGAAGCCTGGAAGGCATGGGTCAAGAAACTAGCCGACAAGCACTGGGTCTGCCCGGCTTGGCCCGAGGAGTACGGCGGCGCCGGGATGAGTGTGATGGAGCAGTTCATCTTCAACTGGGAGATGGCCGAAGCGCGCGTTCCGCGGCCGGGCGGCATTGCCACCGGTTTCGCAGGCCCCACACTCATCGTGCACGGGACTGAAGAGCAGAAAAAGAAATACCTACCGGAGATCCTCGACGGTGAAACCGTCTGGTGCCAGGGCTACAGCGAACCGGGCGCAGGTAGCGACCTCGCCAGCCTCCAGACCCGCGCAATCCGCGATGGCGACGACTATGTGGTGAACGGGCAGAAGATCTGGACCTCAGGCGGCCACATCGCCAAATGGATGATTCTGCTCGCTCGGACGGACCCGGAGGCCCCGAAACACCGCGGCATCACCTACTTCGTCGTCGACATGAAGTCACCGGGCGTGACCGTCCGCCCGTTGATCAATATGGCGATGACGCACGAGTTCAACGAGGTCTTCTTCGAGGATGTGCGCATCCCGAAGGAGAACATCATCGGCGAAGAGAACCGCGGCTGGTACCTCGCGCAGACGACGCTCAGTTTCGAACGATCGAACATCGGTGGTGCGGTGGGGGCCAGGCAGGGCGTGGAAGACCTGATCCGACTTGCCAAAACGAATCCCGCGAGCAAGCTCGCCTCCGAGCCCGCAGTGCGCTATGAACTGGTCGACCGCTTGATCGAGACTGGTGTTGCCACCCAGATGAGCCTCAAGATCATCTCCATCCAGGCGAAGGAAGGAATCGCCCCTGGCCACGAAGCCAGCGTCGCCAAAATGTACGGCACCGAACTCAACCAGCGCATCGCCCGCACGGCGATGAAGGTCTTCGGCATGCACGGCCAGCTCGATTCGAAGACCGAGGGTGCCGACGCCTCGTCCTACGGCCGTTTCCGGTACCAGTACCTCCGCTCGATCGCCAACACGATCGAGGGCGGCACGAGCGAGATTCAGCGCAACATCATTGCAACTCGGGGCCTCGGTCTGCCACGCGCATGACCAGGACGGAGAATCCCGCTGACGCCACCATCAAGGAGCTGCTGGAGCGGATCGCCGAGGCCCGCGAAGCTCTGGACGAAGTGATCGCCCCCCTCTCTCCCGCCGAACGCGACGCACCGCTGGGCGGCAGTTGGAGCGTGAAGTTCCACCTCGGCCATATCGCGGACTGGGAAGTGGGCATCCTTGCCCTGCTTCGCAATGAATCACGGTTGGCAGCGATGGGCCTCACCCCGGCGTTTGCGAGACAGTTCAGTAGCGATGACGCGGGCGAAACCGACGCGATGAACGCGGCGATGGCCGAACGCACCGCCAAACAATCGGTGGCCGATGTCCTCTTTCGATACGACAAGGTGCACCGAGACCTCGTCGCTCATCTCGCCACAATGGCCGACGCCGACTTGCAGCTGGCGTATTCGCACTTTGCGCCGGAGGCAACGCCAGCCAACCTTGCGCCGATTCTCCGGTGGATCGCGGGCAATACGTTCGGACACTACCCTGAGCACGCGCAGTGGATTCGTGAAGGCCTCGCCGCTCGCTGACATCGACCTTACCCCGATGCGGCTCGAATCACTCGCACCGCGATCGGCTCCGCTTTGCCTTTGACGGAGACCATCTGGACGGCCGCCGGGCCGAGTTCTGTCAACTGATACAACTCGTCGCTCACCACGAGCTCACCGCTTCCAGCGAGCGATTGCATGCGCGCGGCCACGTTTACGGTGTCGCCCAGAGCAGTGAAATCGAAGACGCCTTCGCTTCCCACGTTGCCCACGAACGCTGGCCCCGCATGCACGGCGACGCCGATCGAAAGCATCCCCGAAAGTCCAGAATCCTGTTTGACAGCGTGCAACAGCGAGAGTGCCGCGTCGCACGCCCGCTGCCGGTACTCCGGCCCGCAGAGTCCGGGGAGGAAGAGCGCCATCACTTCGTCGCCGAGCAGTTTGTCGATTAACCCGTCGTGCCCGACAAGCGTCTGCGTTGCAATTCGATAGAAGCGGTTCATGACCGCGGCGAAATCCGTTGCACTGATCGCTTCGCCCATCGCTGTCGAACCGCGCACATCGGCGAAGAGCACGGCAAGCTCGACCTCGGCGCCGCCGGGCGGGAGGCCCTCGAGGCAGTTCGAGCAGAAGTTGGGGTTCATTCGCGAAGGCCCGAATCCCACCAGGCCGGTGACTCTCCCTCCGAACCCACCAAACGGTGCGATGCAGAGTTTGCAGCGCGGGTCCGAGGGCAGGTGCTTGAAAAGCGCGCGGATGAACTTCAGCGGCTTGTGTCCGCCAGTGAGCACCTGCTCCCAGGTCATCGATGTTCCGCCACCGGG
This sequence comes from Anaerolineaceae bacterium, assembly GCA_040004685.1. GTDB lineage: Bacteria > Chloroflexota > Dehalococcoidia > Tepidiformales > Tepidiformaceae > PNKC01. The sequence continues at coordinate 5,493 of JBDUAL010000072.1, forward strand.
CGGTCTCCCGACTTCGTTCGTCATGCCTAAAAGTGAGCATACGCTTTCCGCCAACGCTCCATCCGTTGAGTTTCGTCGGCGCGCCCGAAAGCCACTGACCAGATAAGCTCACCCCATCCCAACCGCGGAGATCCTCATGGTCTTGAGCGACCGTACCATCCGCCGAGAACTCGAAGCGGGCACGATCGCCATCGATCCGCTGGGCGAGAAGGCGATCCAGCCGGCCAGCGTCGATCTGCGCCTCGGCAAGCTGTTCCGCGTCTTCCGAAACTCGCAGATTCCTTACATCGATGTGAAACGCGACTACCCGGATCTTACGGAACTGGTCGAAATCGATGACGACCATCCGTTCGTTCTCCACCCGGGGGAGTTCGCCCTGGCGACAACGTTCGAGCGCGTGCGACTGTCCAACACTATCGTTGGGCGGCTGGAGGGCAAATCCTCGCTCGGACGGCTTGGGTTGCTGATTCACTCGACCGCGGGCTACGTCGATCCAGGCTGGGACGGCGCCCTCACGCTCGAGCTTTCGAACGTGGCCAACCTGCCGATCATGCTCTACCACCGGATGAAAATCTCGCAGATCTCTTTTCTGCAGCTCACCGAACCCGCCGAGCATCCCTACGGCTCGACCGCGGCGGGCAGCAAGTACCAGGGCCAGGTTGGGCCGACGCCCAGCAAGTACTACCTGAACTTCAAGGACGACGATCAACGGTAGCGAATCGGCTGCACTTAGGGCATGGCCGCGCCACAGGTTTCCGACCGTCTGCTTACGGCCGAGGAGTTCGAATTCGGGCGTCCCCTGAGGGCGGAAAGATGGAGCTGATTGCGGGACGATGGCGCGGCACATGCCCGTAAGCGGTGAGCACGGCGAACCCGTCGTGATGCTCGTTGAACAGCTGGTTCCGTTCATTCGGAAGACCGCGATCGGCAAGCTCCTGGTAGAAGTCGGCCACCTCATCAGCGGGGATCCTGATGTGGTGGTTCTCGCACCGGATGTGTCTTTTGTGGCGAACGAGCGCATGGTGGCGGCCGGCTTCCCGAAACACGGTTTTCTGCCGTTTGTTCCCACGCTAGCGATCGAAGTCGTGTCTCCCGGTGAGCTGAATTCAGCGGTCGCTGAAAAGGTTGGTCGGGTTGTGCGCCCTCAGCGGCTAACCGTTTCTGTTTTCCCAGGGCTCCAACTCGCGGACCATCGGCACCGGCGGCAGGCTGACGAGCGACGACGCGGTCTTCACCGCCGGAGGATTCGAGCTTTTGTTGGCGGACCTGTTCTCATAGGGCTAGGAACCCGGCGCCGACGACCTGATGCGCTTCGGCACGATACGTACCACAATCCAGTCGTCCGCCAGGCGTTTCCAGGCGGGCAGTACTGTGCGGTTTTGCTCGGCCGTGTAGTAGCGCTGTGCGAGTCGGTTCGCGAGGTCCCATCCCCCGCCAGGTTCAACGGTGGCGGTGCCCTCGATAGTCACCCAAGCCTCGGAGACGCCCACGCCTTCCTCAACCGAAAGCGCGACGGACGGGTGCAGTCGCATTCGCGCCACCTTCGGGCTTGCTTTGTGCGTGAACAGCGCCGCCGTCGCGCCATCCCATTCGAACCAGACAGGAACAATAGTTGGCGAGCCATCCCTGTTGAGCGTTGCGAGCTTGGCGATTCGCGTCTCTTGCAGAAACGAATCTCGTTGCGTTGGCGTCATTTCTGTCATCAGATAAGCCCCTGCCACGGCGGCGCATCGCTGGGGCGGCGCAT
>JBDUAL010000073.1:0-7231 GCA_040004685.1 Anaerolineaceae bacterium
CATCGAGCCGGCCTGGGCCTGCGGCGACGACTTCGCCCTGCTGCGGCTTCTCTTTCACGGTGTCAGGAATGACGAGGCCGCTGGCGGTTACTTCATCCTGCTTGAGGGGGGTGATGACGATGCGGTCCGCGAGCGGAACCAGCTTGGTCTTGAGGGCGGTCTTAGGTGCGGCCTTCGGTGCGGCCTTTGCGGTTGCCATGTGTGGGGATTCCTCCTGGGAACATTCAGGTGTGTATCTGAGCAAGGGAATATTAGCACTCTCCCGCCGTGAGTGCTAGTCAACCATAAATTCGTAGTTTCACTCGCACTGACCGAAGCCGCCGAAATACGGCGGGACTATCATCCACTTGCCGTCTGGGGACCATTCGAACCCCGCTGGACCGTGTACACCCTCCGCCAGGCGGCGCGCGGGAGTGTTCCCGTCGCTCGCTACAACCCACAGTTCCGTGCCGCGCGTAAACCCCACCTGCGTACCGTCCGGCGAGAACTTGCTCACCATGAATGAACCACGGGCGATCGTACGCGTGGAGCCATCCAACCCGCCCGCGGCGAGAGTCCAATTCGGCCCGCACAGGTTGGTCTGCATGAGTACCGAGCGGCCATCCGGCGAAAAATCGATCGTTTCGTAGCCAGCATACGCCGGAAACGTCGCTACCTCCTGCCCGTCCGGGATGCTGACCACAACGACGGTCGACGGCAGGATGCGGGGGACGCCGCTGACCGCCGGGGGGCCGTAGACGCCGTAGGCGGCGTACTTGCCCTGGCGATCAATCCCAAGGCCGACGGCGTTCGCGCGCGTGACGAGTTTAGCGACGACCGCGTAGTTCTTCGCAGGGTCATGAACACGAATGGTTGCCGCGAATTGCGAATCGGGTTGTTCGATCGTCGCGAGGCGTCCATCTGGGAGCCACTGCGCGCTGGTAGCCCCGCTTGCGAACGAACCCGGAATCGTCGCCCGGCTGCCGTCAATGCCCAGGATAGAGATGACGTTCTTGAACGACCCGTATGCAACTGACTTGCCGTTTTGCGACCAACGGACCCATTCGACGGTCGCGCCCTGATCTCGTTGGACCACCTTGCCCGCAGTGTCCAGGATCACAAGTCCGTCTTTGCACGCCGCCGCGATCAGATCCTGCGTCGGCGACCAGTCGGCCCAACGGCAGTTGCCGTCCCACAGCCGGGTGAAACGTGGCGAATTCAATGCTCCAATTGCGACACCGCCAACCTCTGGCACGGCCAAGCGCGAACTGTCCGACGACCACGCCACCGCGCTCCCAAGACCACCGAAGCCCACGGGCAGATCTGAATTGGCCCCGCTCGCGACGTTCACCAGACGGAGCTTCAAGTCAGGCGGCTCAACAGTCGGCAGCGGCGTCGGGGCTGGCGTCGCAGTGGCGACTAACGTGGGACTTCTGGCGGCAGTTGAGGTAGCGGATGGTGGCGTTGGCGTTGGCTCGCTGTTCGCCCTGTTCGAGCAAGCTGCGAAGGTAAGAGCAGCGGCAAGTGCACCAATTGCGAAAAGCGGCTTCCTCATGAACTGCCTCTGCTGCGGCAACAGCCGGCGCGCGACTTACGCCGCGCTGCCGTCCCGCAGTGAGCCGCTCACGGTGTGCAGGTGACTAAACGTCTCGCGGTAGCCTTCGAAAAGACCAGTGTTGTGGTACGGGATGCCCTTTTGGGCGCACAGTTCCTGAACGAGCAGCTGTGCCTTCGCGAGGTTGAGGCGTGGCATGGTGGGGAAGAGGTGGTGTTCGATCTGGTAGTTCAGGCCCCCATACCAGAAGTCCGTGAGCCAATGGCCGCGGATGTTTCGCGAAGTCAACACCTGCTCGTGCAGGAAGTCCATGCGCGTCTCGTTGTCCGTGAGGGGCATGCCCTTGTGGTTGGAAGCGAACACGGAGCTGTTGTAGAGACCGAAGACGGCGTGGTGGACGGCGAAGAAGCCGAGGGCCATCGGGATGCTGCCGAGCGCGATCAGAAGCCAGGCGTAGAGGCCGAAGTGGACGGCCATGAAGAGGGCCTGAAGCCATGGCTGCTTGGCGTTCTTCGTGCGCAGATGCTGGATGCTCGCCTGGCGCATGTTGATCGCCTGGAACGGGAGGAGGAAGACAAACAGGAACGCCTGGATGGCGATCAGCGGCCGTAGCCAGCGCGCCCGAGTGGCGATCTGGTCCGCCCGAAAGACGATCATCGGGAACTGGATGTCCGGGTCCAGGTCAATGTGGTTTGGCGTCGCGTGGTGTTGGTTGTGTTTCACGTTCCACCACGAGTGGCTGACTCCAAGCAGGACGTTTCCGAAGACGTAGCGCGCGATCAGGTTTGTCTTTGCGCCGCGATAACCCTGGCGGTGGCCGACGTCATGCGAAAGGAGGGCGATCTGCGTCGAGGCGAATCCCAGCAGTACCGCAGCGAGCATCACCATCCATGCACTCGAAACGAGCAGCGCCATCGTGATGACAGCGCCCAGCGTACCGAGGGCGAGTGCGGTCTTCGCCCAGTAGTAGCCGGGGCGGGCGTCAAGCAGGCCCTCGGCTTTTACGCGGCGGCGGAGTTCGTTGTAGTCATCGTTCGGGTTGGCTTCGAGCTCAAGGGTTGACCTGGTGGCGGCGAGGGCGGACAAAGTGACTTGCCTCCGATGCTTGGGAAGCGTTTGCCCCACCAAGTTGCGCGGTTCTTGTTGGAAGTTCCGCAACTGCGCCTGGCGCGGATGCAGATAGGAGAACCGTACCACGCGCGGATAAATGACGTAGTAAGCGAACATCCCCAATCGGGTTCTCTTTACCGCGCGAGGAACGGGTGAGCGCCACGACTCACGGGGGTTTGGCACCCCTTGCCGCCAGCGATTGCTGCGACCTGTTTACGGATGTAAGGTGCGCCAACGTTCGATCCTACCCAGCACGCTCAGGAGGCACTCACTAGTGGCTAAAACACCCGGTTCTCCAACGATGCTCGGACACCTCGCCTTACGGGTGCGCGACGTGGACCGCGCCGTCACGTTCTATCGCGATGTCCTCGGGCTCGGCCTGAAGATGCGCCCAGGACCAGAGATGGCCTTCCTCGGCAATCGCGCGGACGCCTCACACGAACTGGCGCTCTTCCAATTACCAGCCGATGCCGCAGGCCCAGACCCCGGCCGCGTCGGCCTCTACCACATGGCGTGGGAAATGGCGTCGGTCGAAGAGCTGGAGAAGCTGCACGCGCGGCTCATCGAGCACAAGGCGGAGATCGTTGGTTACAGCGACCGCCAGTGCAACGTCATGTTCCTTGACCCGGACGGCAACGAACTCGAAGCGATCTACGAACCAAGCCCGCAAGAGGAAGCGCGCCTGAAGGCCGCCGGCGAACCGATGCCGAAGCTCAAGCACTAGCCTCCGGAGCGCTCGTCCGCGATTCGCCGAGGACTCGCTTCGCTGGCGCAGGAGGCTTCTCGGCCTTCTGAACGGCTTCATCCTCGAGGTGCTCCCACGCATGCCGGCAAGCGCCGCACAGCCCGTAATCACGCGAGATCTCGGACTGTAACGTGGTGCCACAGGTTCGGCAGATGGTGTTCACCCTGCGAGTATAATGGCCCGCCTAAAAGGCCGTTGACGGGGCGCGGCGCGTCGGACTATCGTGCCGTGAAGGAGGTGACCATGCTCGAGGAAACGCGGATCCCGCCGGTCGACGTCGAGACGCTCCCGGACGACCTGATCGAAGCGCTCGAGAAACAAGCAAAGATCCATGGCGCGCCCCTCTATCCGTACCTCTTCTACGCGCGCAACCCGGCGTACTTCCGCGCCGCGCAGGGGATGTGGACCGCCCTCCAACAAGACACAAAGCGCGTACCCGGTACGCTCAGGGGACTGCTCAACCGTCGCGTCGCGTCATGGAACGGCTGCGAGTTCTGACAGGACGTCAATGCTGCCGTGAGCAGCCGGCTGGGCACTTCGACGGAGAAGATCGACGCGCTTTACGACTACGCGAAGAGCCCGCTCTTCAGCGACGCGGAGAAGGTGGCGCTCGAATACGCAGACGCGATCACCGACACTTACAGCGAGGTCGACGACGAGCTATTCTCGCGCCTGCAACGGCACTACGACGACGACACCATCGCGGAACTGACGATGATCATCGCTTGGGAGAACTCCTCCTCGCGCTTCAATCGAGCGTTCCGCATCCCATCGCAAGAATTCTGGAAGCGATGATCGGCCAGCCGCGCTAGGGCTGGCGGCGCCCGCGTCGGCTAAACCTTTTGCTTTACGCCGGAACTGAGTTCGGTCGACACGGCCAACGGCAGCTTCCGCACTCCGCGCATGATGAACGTGGGCACGCGCGGCAGCAGTTCGCTGTCGGTCCGCTCGAAGTGGCTCGTGCGCAGGATGAACTCTTCGAGTGCAACCTTGGCTTCCAGTCGGGCCAACGGCGCACCAAGGCAGAAGTGAATACCTTGTCCGAACGCGAGGTGCCGGTTCGGCGTCCGCGAAATGTCGAACGTCTCGGGCTCTGGGAAGACGGCGGCGTCCCTGTTCGCCGAGGCCAGCCAGATCACCGCCTGCTGGCCCCTCTCGATCGTCTTCTCCCCGAACTGCACATCGCGCGTCGCGCTTCGGACCGTCGCCTGGACCGGTGAGTTGAAGCGCAGCACCTCCTCGATCGCTCCCGGCAACAGCGACATGTCCGCCCGCAACCGCGCCAGCTGCACCGGATGCGCCATGAACTCCAGGACTGCGTTGCCAATCAGGTTCGTCGTGGTTTCGTTCCCGGCCACCAGCAGGAGGATAAGCATCTGCAGAAGCTCATCGAAATTCAGCTTCTGTCCGTCGATCTCTGCTCTCACCAGGCCGCTGATCAAGTCCCGCTTGGGGTGGGCGCGGCGTTCATCAACCATTGCGCTGAAGTAATCGCGCATCTCCTCGAAGGTCGCCGGGGGCAGCTCGTCATCGCCGCCGGAGGCGCCCGCGCCAAGCTGTGCCACCACTCTGTCCGACCAGAGCTTGAACTTCTCGCGATCGGCGGCCGGAATGCCCAGAATTTCGGAAATAACGATGACCGGGAGCGGGTCTGCGAGGTCGTGGACGAGATCCATTGAGCCCGTCGGAAGCTTAGCCGAGAGCAGTTCGTCCGCTATCTCTCGAATGCGCGGCTCAAGAGCGTCGACCATTCGCGGCGTAAACGCCTGCGAGACGAGCCCGCGAAGGCGCGCGTGACGCGGTGGGTCGGAGCCGAGCATCGAAGGTGGCGGGGGCGACTCTAGCATGTTCTCCGGACGTTGGAACTCCGAAGACCACGTCCGGTTGTCCCTCAAGATCGCGAGGCAATCCTCGTACCCGAAAACGAGCCACATGCCCGGGCTTGGGAGGAACAGCGGGCTCATGGCTAACCCCATCTTGTAGAAGGGAAAGGGGTTTTCGAGGAAAGCGGGATCCGACGGCGCGAACGTGACCACTGAAGACTCCTGGAAGAACGCTCGACTCAAGTAAATGGTTACCCACCGTACCATACCCGAACGGCGTTCGAGAATACAAAGGACAGGCCGTTAAGGGGGTGGCACGCTACTAGATCGAGTCGTAAATCGCGGTCTAGGTGATCCGCGGCGGACTGAGGCAGAGCTTCTTCATCGCCAGGTAGATGCCCGCACGGGCGTTTGCCTGCACGGTGCGACGATCGGCGGGGATCGCGTATGAGCCCTCTGACTGGCAGAAGCGTACGAGCGGTTCCACGGCCAGGTCCCAGGAAAGCTCACCGGCGATCTTCGCCATCCCTTCGCGACACGTCTGCGCGAACGCCGCATCGTCCAGCAGCCGCTCGATTCCAGCGACAACGCCATCGACGTCACGCTCTGGCACGGTGATGCCCATCGGATCCGAGGCGACACGGTCCGCGAGGACGTCGCCCTGCGTGCAGAGCAGGGGTACGCGCGCGCGGAAGAGGTCGACGTAGCGGGTTCGGAAGGCGAAGCGGCTCTCCACGTTCTCGTAGCCGAGGCAGACAGAGGCGTCAGCTTCGGCCAGGTAGTCGTCAATTCGCTCGTACGGCACCCAGCCATCAAGGAAAAAGACGCTGCGCCCCTCCAGTCCGAGGTCCTTGGCGAGGGTTATAGCCTGCAGACTCACGCCAACCTCTGGCCCGAACGCATAGTCAGGGTGGTTCACGCCCATGAAGACGAGCTTGACCTCGGGCCTGCGAGCACGAAGCTCATCCATTGCTCGGATCAGCGTCAGCGGGTCGTTCCACTCGGTGATCCCCCCGTTCCAGAGCAGGATGCGGTCCGTTTCGGCGATGCCGGGGATAACGCCCTTAAGCACCGGCCCCTGCGCGTCCAACGGGTGGCCCGGCACCCCGTAGGGGACGATATCGATCAGCTTGCGCAGCGATGGATCGCGTTCGTAGGTATCAGGCGGGACCAGCGCGAGGGCCATGAGCATCCCGATCCAGAGGTCGCGCTGGCGCTCATCGGCACAGAAGAGGAAGTCGGCAAGCGTGAGTTGAAGGTTGATGTACCAGCGGTTGCTGGACATCCACGTGCGGCGCCATTTCGGCTCGATATCGCGCTTGGAAAGCTCCATCCACTCGATGTAGAGCGGGGTGAAGGCGTCCAGCGCAAACCGTTTTTGGCCTAACAAACGTGCGAACTGCGGCGGAAAGTTACGGGCGATCGAGATGTCGTGCGAACGCGCCAAGGCGGTCGCATCCCCGTTGCTAGCCCAGACCTGCATGCGAACGTTCGGCGCCGGCAGGGGCACCTCGCCCTTGTCGCCGGGAATTGCCAGCGTTACCTCGGCCTCAGGCATGGCGCGGCCCAAGGCGCCCGCCAGGTGGTAAGCGCGGATGCCGGGGCTGGCCATCTTGCGCCCCACAACCGCTCGCGAAAGGACGAGGATGTTCACCGGCCGAGCCCGAGTTCGAGCAGCACCTTATCGATGCGCGGTCGTTCCCAAAGCCATTCAACCTTAATGCGAAGCCCACGGATTACCGAGCTCAAAAACCGCCCGTCTGGCGTCTCCTCGCGCTGGAACAGACCGGCCTGATCGCGCACATAAAAGTCGGCGACTTCAGTGTGGGGCTCCAGGATCCAGTATTCGGGAACGCCACCCTGCTGGTATTCGGCAAACTTGTCGCGGCGGTCGATCCGTTCAGTGTCCGGGCTGATGACTTCGATCACGAGGTCGGCCGGGCCATCGAGAAATTGATCGCGGACGAGCTCTAACCGGTCGGTGCCAACGAACATCAGGTCTGGTGCGCGCCCAGCGAG
>JBDUAL010000074.1:0-7204 GCA_040004685.1 Anaerolineaceae bacterium
GGATCGCTGCCGCCGTGGGCGTCCCGGTTATTGCCTATGCAGACACGGGCTACGGCAACGAGACGAACGTGGCTCGCACGGTTGAGGTGTACGAGCGCGCGGGTGTTGCGGCGCTGCACATCGAGGACCAGGAATCGCCCAAGCGCTGCGGCTTTCTCGAAGGTAAGCGCGTCATCCCGCGTGCCGAGATGGTGCTCAAGATCAGAGCGGCGGTGGCCGCGCGAAGCGATCCGGACCTGGTGATCATCGGGCGCACGGACGCCATCCAGCCGAACGGGTGGGAGGACGCCATGGATCGTGCCCGCGCTTACTATGATGCCGGAGCCGACCTCATCTTCGTGGACGGACTGAAGACCCGCGAGATGGTCGAACGTACGGCGCGCGATCTGGCCGGCATGCCTCAGCTTGTCTGCAGCTGGTTGATCACAGCCGACGAGGCACAGGCGATGGGCTTCGCCATCTACATCCACCTCGGCGTCATGCTTCGCCACTTCGCAGACTTTGCTGAAACGCTGCGTGAGTTGCGAATCACGGGCCAGGTGACGCTTGACGCTTCGGCGGCGACGGTGGAGCCGGTCACGGCGATCCTGCGAGCTCCGACCGCCGTCTGACTAGGCGCTTCGGTGCCGCGCCTATCGTTTAGAGAGCCATTCTGGTACGTTTTTCGTTCCACCTGAGGTAGGTCATGAGTGAACTCGGGAGTCTGTTGGTTCGTGCGCGCGAGGCGCGGGGCCTGACACTCGAAGACGCAGAACGCGATACCCGCATCTCCAGGCGCTATTTGCAGGCCCTCGAAGCAGAGCAGTTCGAGGTAATCCCGGCGCCTGTGTACGCTCGCGGGTTTTTGCGTTCCTACTCGCAGTACCTTGGACTGGATCCGCAGGAGACGCTCGGACTATTCCCGCGTGAAGACGACGCTGAGTACGGCGAGCCCAAGTCGCCGACGACCACGTCGGCTCCGGCGCGGGCGACCCGACAGCAACCAATCAGCGCCGTGGGCGCGTCTCGCCCGACCTGGCGGCAGCCGCAACAGGGCGAAGCGCCTCGAACGCCGGGCGGCCGCAAGCTCGATCCGACGCCTCCTCGGCGACGTGGTCAGCCTGCTGCGGAACGCCCTCGCCGCGCACCCCAGCGAGACGGGGAACTGCCGCTCGAGCCCCTTGAACCGATGATTGGCGTTGACATCGGAGTAGCGAGACCGAACACCCGCATAAAGACGGATCCGGCCGCCCAGACTCGTTCAGCGGTAATCGGCATCGTAGCGGTCGCCGCGGTCATCGCGGTCGTACTACTTGCTTTCCTCATCTCAAACCTGGGTGGCAGTGGGGCACCCGGTACCGCAACAAACAGTCCATCTGCCAAGAGCACGACGAGACCGAGCACCACCGGCCTTCCCACAACGGCTGGAGGGCTCCCCCCGAGCGGATTGACCGTTACGCCGGGCATCGTCCCAAGCCTCATCGGCCAGAGTTCCACCGTCGCGAAATCGGCTATCCAGGAGGCCGGGTACGTGGCGGTGGAGAAAACGCAGAAGAGCAGTGAAGTCAAAGGCAAGGTGATCGACCAGTCGCCTGGTGCGGAAGCGACCTGGCCCGCAGGTAGCGCGGTCACCATCGTTGTGAGCGAAGGTCCCTGATGCCTGTACCAAAGACCTACCACCTCGTCACGCTCGGCTGCCCGAAGAACGACGTGGACAGTGAGCACCTCGAACGGCTTCTGACAGGGGGCGAGTTGCTGCCAGTGGTCAACGCAAACGACGCCGATGCGATCATCGTGAACACGTGCGGCTTCATCGAACAGAGCCAGGAGCAGTCGATGGAAGCTGTGCGAGAGCTCGCCACTCACAAGCGCGATGGGCAGACGCTCATCGTCGCTGGCTGCATGACGCAGCTCTACGGACGCCAGGTGAAGGAAGAATCGCCCGCCGTAGACCACATTTTTGGCGTGGGACAGTGGCAAGCTGTTGCGAAGCTGTTGAGCGTGGATGTCTCGGCAGTATTCGATATCCCCGAGAGCAACGCCAAGGTCACTGGTCCGAGCGCTTACCTCAAAATCTCGGACGGGTGCGACGCGCCATGTACGTTCTGCGTCATCCCGCGGATCAAGGGCGGCCTCCGCTCGGCGCCTGCGGGGATGCTCGTCAAGGAAGCGCAGCGATTGGTTGCCGCTGGCGCAAAAGAGCTCGTCCTTGTCGCCCAGGACAGCACGGCGTGGGGCGAAGACATGGGTCTGCCGGTTGCGAGTGGACTCCCGGGCCTGTTGGAGATGCTCTCCGAAGCCGTCGGTCCTGATGTCTGGCTGCGATTGATGTACGCCTACCCCAGCCGCGTTTCGTCCCAGCTGATCGACACGATGGTTCGGCTCCCGAACGTTGTGCACTACCTTGACGTACCTCTGCAACACGGCTCTGAGGCGACCCTGCGACGAATGAAGCGGCCGTCCACCATCGCCAAGGTTCACGCGTTCATCGCTGATCTCCGCTTGGCAATGCCCGATATTGTTCTGCGTACTTCATTCATCGCCGGCTTTCCTGGCGAAACCGAAGCCGAGTTCCAGGAACTGCTCGATTTCGCCAAGGCGGTGAAGTTCGATCACGCCGGCTGCTTCACCTACTCGCTGCAGCAATGGACTGGTGCGTTTGAAATGGGTAATCAGGTGCCAGACGAAGTGAAGCACCAACGTCGCGACCGATTCATGCGCCAACAACAGAGGATCGCCTCGAAGCGTGCGAAACGATTTGTCGGCCAGACGCTGCCGATGCTGGTCGAGGGCCTGGGCGACGACGAGGATGGCAACCCGGTCATCGCCGGGCGCACGTACCGGGAAGCGCCAGAGGTTGACGGACTCGTCTTCGCCCAAGGAGCCGCTACTCCGGGTGACCGGGTGCTCGTCCATATCGACGAAGCCGCGGAGTACGACCTGTTCGGGACGGTGGTCTAAGAGCGGGGTCTTGGCCGGGGCGTCGGGCGTCAGCCGAAAACCACGGGTTTCCCTACGTCCACGGCGATCCCTCCGTGCTAGCATCTGCCATCGTGACGCTGATTGACGCCCACACGCACCTCTTCGATCCTGCGCAGATCGCCTCGCGGGCCGAAATCGCCGAAGAGGATGCGGGGTTCGCGGAGATCTATGGTGATTCTCGAGCGAAGATGGCCGATGCACCCCGACTGGGAGAGGCGCTCGCGAGGGCCGGGCTGGATGCGGCCGTCGCGGCCGGGTTCGCCTTCTCCAGCGCACGCGAAATCGTCCGGCAAAACGAGTACCTCCTCAGCGCTGCGAAAGCAGACCCGCGTATCATCCCTTTGGCGACCGCGAACCCGGCGTTGCGTGGGTGGGAGACTGGGGTGCGGCATGCGCTGGCGGGCGGCGTCCGCGGATTCGGGGAACTGCGTCCCCACAACCAGGGCTGGGACCCCCTGGGTGCGGAGGCGCACCGCCTCTACGGCCTCGCCGGTGACGCCAACGCCGTCCTGCTCTGGCACGTCAGCGAAGAGGTTGGGCATCAGTATCCGGGGAAACGCGGCGGGATCAGCGCTGAGGTACTGTGGCGAATAGTCGTGGAATTTCCTGAGTTGCGGATGATCGCGGCTCACATGGGCGCCGCTCTTTCGTTTTCCTTACAGATGCCAGAAGTGAGGGAAGCGCTTTCGAACGTCTGGTTCGATACGGCGGCGTTTGGGTTGCTGTATGATGACACAAGTGTTGCGCGACTCGTGGATCTCGCTGGTCCCGAACGTGTGCTCTTCGGCTCAGATTACCCGCTGCTTTCGCCCCGGCGCCAGCTACAACGCGTGACTGCGCTTCTTCCCGGCGGCGTCGCGCAAGCAGTTTGTGGCGGCAACGCCGAATCCCTGTTCTCGGACAAACGCGACTCATGACTGAAAGTGCCCCCGACCAAGTCAGGCTTTTCGTGGCCTGCGAAGTTCCCGACGATGTGAAGGAATCCATCGGCGGGGTTATCACCACGCTCAAATCGAGAAGCGGCACCGCTGTGCGCTGGATCCGCCCGGAGGGCGTCCACGTCACGCTGAAGTTTCTTGGTGAAGTGCCCGTGAAGAAGCTCCCGGGCATCAAGCTTGCGATCCAGGAAGCGGTGGTTGGCCACTCCCCATTCGAGCTTGAGTTCTCGAATATCGGCACGTTCGGCGGGCGTGAGGGCCTCCGTATCATGTGGGTGGGAATCGCAGGAGATGTCCTGCGCCTCGAAGCTCTGGTTCGTGCGGTCAACGCTGCGCTGGCCGTGGTCGGCTTCGAACCGGAGCGTCGGCCGTTTCGCCCTCACCTTACGCTTGGTCGCGTCCGCGACGAAATCCCGACGCGCCAACGAGCCCAGATTGAGGTTGACGTCGGCAAGCTGGACGTCCCTCTCACGAGCTGGCGAACCTCTCAGGTTTCGCTCATGCGCAGTCGCATCACGGCAACCAGCGTGACCTACGAAGTGATCGCAACGTTCCCGCTCCGGGTGTTGCAGCAAGCAACGTAGATCCGCCCGCAGGCACAACCGGAGTCGGCCCCGAGCAGGGCCCACTCTTAGCGTCGCCTCTTGTCGCGTCGGCCTCGTATGATGCTGGCAGATGGCCGCAAACGATTTCTTTCGCCTGTCCTACAGTAAGATCGCTTGCTACCAGCAGTGTCGGAAGCAGTACTGGTTCAAGTACATCAGTGGGCAGCAATGGCCGCCGCAGGTGGATTCGCCAGCGTCGCTGATTGGCACGGGAGTTCACCGTGCCATGCGAGTGCTTTCCGAGAGCGACGATGTCGATGCTGCGCGTCACGAGTTGGACGCCTACACCCGTATGCCAATTCACGAGATGATTGCCGCGCCCTCCGAGCACTATGACACCGCGTTCCGGCTGCTTGACACGGGCATAGCCGCGCACGAATCCATTGTGAGCGAGAATCGCTGGGCAGAGCTTTCGAGCTACACGCCCTGGCCCGCTCGCGGTATTACCGTTACGACCGTTATCGATCGGGCGGATCGAATCTCCCCTACTGAGTACCAACTGATCGACTGGAAGACTGGCCGGATGGACTTTGGCGAGGCGATTGACCTGCAGTTGGACATCGCTCACGTCGTGCTGCGCAAGGCTCGCATGCTCCCTCGGGACGCCAACGTAACCACCATCGGCTGGAATTTGCGCACGGGCGAACGCCGTGTCCGCCCGCTGAACCGTGCAGATGCGGCCTCTACGTTGAAGTACCTCGCCGCCCTGGCCGACACGATACAGGCGACCACCGAGTTCGAGGCGACGCCAAGCCTCGCCTGTTCGTTCTGCGATTGGCGTGATCAATGCCCGGAAGCGGCGAACGTCGTGGACGAATCTGATCTGCTGCTGGAGACGGATCTCGACCTGTGTGGTGCAGAGTAGCCCTCCTTTGCGGCACGGACAGGAACTGTTCTGAGCGACCGACTAAGACTGGGGCGGTACACGTCGGGGGCATGCAGCGCGGGGCTGGTGCGCGTTACACTGAGGTTCACCCCTCTTCGGAGCTTTGCGATGCCCCAACAACTCGGACGCTTTCTGACGGCGATGGTTACCCCATACACCGAGGACGGCGAGATCGATATCCCGCACGCCCGGCGACTCGCCGCGCACCTCATCCGCTCCGGCAACGATGGGCTGGTGTTAGCCGGGACCACTGGTGAAGCGCCGCTGCTGACCTCAGATGAGATGTTCCGTCTTTGGGAAGGGGTGAAGGAAGAAGTCGGGGATTCGGCAACGATCGTCGCCGGTGCCGGAACGAACAACACCCGCCACTCGGTCGAATTGACGCGACTCGCCGAAAAGGCCGGCGTTGACGCCATTCTCGCGCCCACGCCCTACTATCTGAAGCCGCCGCAGGAGGGCGTCTACCGCCACATGCGCGCCATCGCCGAGAGCACCAGCCTGCCGGTGATCGTTTATAACATCCCGGGACGCTCAGTAATCAACATGTCGGTGGAAACGATTCTGCGCTGTGCAGAAGTGCCAAATATCATCGGCGACAAAGAAGCCAGCGGGGACCTGGCGCACACCGCCCTCGTCATGGAGGCTGCGCCGGACTTCAAGATCTGGAGCGGGAACGACAACGACAACTTCCACATATGGGCGCTCGGCGGGTACGGGGCGATCAGCGTTACCGGACACATCGTGGCGGGCCAGCAACAGCGGATGTTCGCCTTCCTTCAGGAGGGCCGGGTGGCCGAGGCGGCCGCGATTCACCGTCGGCTTGTGCCGTTGACCGACGCCTGTTTCCTGAACGGCAGCCCCAGTACCATCCGCTACGTCTTGCGGCAGCTTGGGTTCGCGATTGGCGAGCCGCGGCTACCCGTGGTTGAGCCGGACGAGGCGACGGGAGCTCGGGTGATGGCTGAAGTGGTCAAGCACCATCTAGATGTGCCGGTGACGGCCTAGCATTCCTCCCACCAGGGTTTGGCCGCCAACCATTCCCAAGGACCCAAAGGAAGTTTCCCATGCGTGACGTTGTTATCATCGATGCCATTCGCACTCCGCTGGGCCGCCGCGGCGGTGTCCTGAGCAAGGAGCACCCGGTGGAGATGTCGGCGTTGCTACTCAAAGAGTTGGCCAAGCGCAACAACCTCGACACGGACATGGTGGATGACGTGATCTACGGCTGCGTGAGCGAAGTCGGGGCACAGTCGACGAACCTTGCTCGCAACGTTGTGCTGACGGCGGGGTGGCCGTTCAGCATTCCCGGGATCACGCTCGATCGGCAATGCAGTTCGAGCCAGCAGGCGGTTCACTTCGCCGCGAACCAGATCGCGTCAGGGGTGCATGACGTGGTCGTGGCCGGCGGCACCGAATGGATGTCGCAGATCCCACTCGGTTCGAACATCGGTCAGAACCTGGGTTTTCCCTTTACAAAGGCGATGAACGACCAGTACGAACTCACATCGCAGGGGCTATCCGCAGAACGGATCGCCGACAAGTGGGGCATCACCCGCGAAGAGGCGGATGAATTCGCTTCTGATAGCCAGCAGAAGGCGGCGCTCGCACAGAAGCAGGGCCGGTTTAGGGGCGAGATGATCCCAATGCCCGGCAAGAAGAAGACGAAACGTGCGGACGGAACCGAGCAGTGGGAAGAGGCCGTTATCGACTTCGACGAAGGCATTCGGGCAAGCACAACTCCCGAAACACTGGCCGTCCTCAAGGCCAGCTTTCGCGAGAACGGGGTGCACCATGCGGGCAACTCGAGCCAGCTC
>JBDUAL010000075.1:0-7182 GCA_040004685.1 Anaerolineaceae bacterium
TGCCAGATGTCGCCCGGGTAGATTCCCTTGTTCACGCCAATGTTGCCCATGCGCATCCCCTGGCTAGCGGAAAGGTCGCCGACTCCGAGGATCAGCGCTTCCAACCGCGGTGAGCAGGCGGCGATCTCTTCGACGCGGGCGAGCGCCTCGGTCTCTTCAATCAAAAGCTCGAGGCCAATGCCGCCTTCAGGAAGTCCGAGCTTGAACTCAAGCTGCGTCAGCAACGTGTCCACGAACCAGACGTCGCGCGGCGCCTTCACCTTGGGCACAATAATCACGTCGATGCTCTTGCCGGCGCCGGTGACCGTCTCGATGATGTCGTCGTGGCACCAGATCGTGTGCGGGCCGTTCACCCGCACCGCCCGCGTGGTCTTGCCCCAGTCCAGGCCGTTCAAAGCCTTTATCACGGGTTTGCGGGCGCCCACCTTCTCGTTCGGCGCGACGGCGTCCTCCAGGTCGAGGAATACGAGATCCGCGTTACTTTCGGCGGCCTTCGCCATCATCTTTTCGCTGGTCCCTGGAGTGGCAAGTTCTGAACGGCGAAGGCGGAAGGGTCGGGTCATGAAATTTTCTCCTGGTGCAGTTCTGCGAGGATTTCGGCGTTGTGTTCGCCCAACTTCGGCGGGCGGCGGTAGATACCGCTGGGTGTGGCGGTCAGTTTGATCGGCGAGTTCGGCAGCACCACGGGCCGCTCGCTCCCAGGATGCTCAACGGCCACCAGCATCTCGCGCGCCCGCACATGTGGGTCTGCGAAGATGTCGGCCGCGTTGTTCACTGGCCCAACCGGGACCATCCCTGCGAGCGCCTCCACTACCTCATGGGTAGTGCGAGCCGTGGTCCACGCGAGCATCGTCTCTTTGACGAAGGCGGCGTTCTGAATGCGGTCGTTGTTCGCGCGAGTGCGGTCATCGTCGATCAGGTCCTCGCGCTGCATGATCAGGCAGAGGCGCTCCCAGTGGTTCGGCGTTGGCGCGGCGATCGCACAGTAGCCGTCCGCCGTTGGGTAGATATCGAACGGCGTGAGCTGCGCGTGACTGTTGCCGAGCGGCTTCGAAATCTCCCCGCGGTAGGAGTAGCGGTAGATGATCGCTTCTGACAGCGCGACTGCAGCGTCGTACATACCGACGTCGAGGAACTGCCCTTCTCCAGTCGCCCGCGCGTGCAAAAGCGCAGAGACAACTCCCAGCGCGACGAGCGTGCCGGGGTAGAGGTCGCCGATGCTTGGGCCAATCTTGAGAACCTGGCCGTCTTCGGTCCCCGTGAAGCTGACTGGACCGCCCATCGCCTGGGCCACCACATCGTAGGCCGGCCAATCGACGTAGGGGCTGGTGCCCGTCCGAGGGTCGCCAAAGCCGCGAATCGCGCCGTAAACTAGTTTCGGATTGCGCTCCGCAAGCATTTCGTAACCCAGCCCGAGCCGGTCCATCACGCCTGCTCGGAAGTTCTCGATCAATGCGTCCGCTCCATCCACAAGGCGCAGAAACGTCTCTCGGTCGGCGTCGACCCTCAGATCCAGCACGATGCCGCGCTTGTTGCGGTTGATGCTTGCGAAGTAGCCGCCGAACGCTCGCTCGCTATCGCTTTCAGTGTAGGGGAGCGAGTAGCGCGAGATGTCGCCTTCGGGTGGCTCGACCTTGACGACATCGGCGCCAAGGTCCGCAAGCAGCATCGTGCCGAACGGTCCGGCCAGGGCGCGCGTCAGATCGATAATACGCACGCCTCTCAGGGGGCCAGAGGCGGATGCGCTCATGGGCGCGGCCCATTCGTGGGCGCGGCGGTAGTCGGTTTCGCCGGTCGGTTCGGTCACCGGCCTATTCTTGGTTCAGGGTGCGGCATTGGCAACCTTTGCACCGAACCGCTAGCTCACGCTCGTCCCGCCGTCTACCGGCAACGAGATCCCCGTGATGAACCCCGCCTCGTCCGAATGCAGAAACAACGCTGCATAGGCCACGTCCCAGCCTGTGCCCATCTTCCCTCTGAGAGGGACGTTGCGGTCGCGGTCAGCGATCACCTGCTCGCGCGGCGTGCCAGCGGCAACTCGAGGTTCGATCGCCATCGGCGTGTTCATCAGCCCGGGAAGGATCACATTCGCGCGGATCCCGTACGGGGCGTTCGCTGAGGCGATGTTCTCGGTCAGAGCGATGACGCCAGCTTTAGTGGTCTTGTAGCCGATGTATGGATACGCGGAGCGCACCGCCATCGACGAGATGTTCACAATCGATCCGTTCCGTTGCTCGCGCATGATCGGAATCGCGTGTTTGCACGCCAGCCACATCCCACGCAGGTTCACCGCCACGATCTGATCGAACGCTTCTACCGTCAGGTTCGTTGCGCTGGCATCGCCGAGCGCAAGACTCGCCCCCACGTTGTTGTGCAGAATGTCGATGCGCCCGTAGCTGCTGACGCAGGATGCGATCGCCGCCCGCACCTGTCCCTCCTCAGTGACCTGGGCAGAAACTGCTACGGCTTGGCCGCCCTCACCGCGGATAATCGCCGCCGTCTCTTCGGCGGCCGCGAGGTCACGGTCAACGATCACAAGCCTGGCGCCCTCCCGTGCGAGGACGATAGCTGTGGCGCGGCCGTTGCCTATCGTTTCGCCCGGCGTCTGCCCGCCGCCGAAGATGATCGCTGCGCGGCCCTTCACGCGATCCGTCATGGAAGTTCTCCTGCCAAAGGTAGTGGTACAGGTCACGGTAGCGGATTCGCTCGCCGCTCGTAAGGAGTCTGGGGGGCATTTTCCAGGGCTCACCGGCCGCGGTAGAGTTCGAGGAAGCATGACAGACCCATCGAACGCGCCGGCTACCGTGCTCAGCATTGAACTGGCGAGCGGCCCCGTTCGGATCCAAACGGTCGGCAACGTCGGCTCGCGCGCGGGGGTGGGCGCTCGCGTTCGTCGTCGGCGTCGCCTACTCAACCGAGACGAACCCCGCCTGAGCCGCAGAGTGCCCGGCCACCGTCAAGGCGGCGCTGGAGGAATTCGGCACATTCGCCTTGTGGTGCTCGCGGTCCGAGCGGGTGACGGTCGGTCCTCATCCATTTGGGATCTGCTACCCGACAAAATCTCCGCCGCCGCGCCGTCGCCGGCGGTGATCCTTCTCGTGACCTCCCGCCCACCTGAACCCTGTTCTCGGGTTCTCATTCGCGAAACGGTAGACTGCTGACGATGGCAAGGCGCAAGGCGATCCTTCTCGGGCCGAAAATCGCGATCTACGGGGCGTCTGGATCCGGGAAATCAACGCTCGCTCGTGCGCTCGGCGAGAAGCTCGCAATCCCTGTGGTGGAGCTCGACGCTATCTTCCATGCGCACCCGAACTGGGTAGATCTGGAGCGCGAGGAGTTTCGTGAGAAGGTGACGGCGAAGCTACTGGAGCACCCTGACGGCTGGATATTCGAGGGCAACTACGGGATGGTTCGCGATTTGGTTCTGGCGCAGGCGGACACCGCGATCTGGCTCCGCCTGCCGTTCCACACGGTCTACCGGCGGCTCGTGTGGAGGACGATCAGCCGTTCAGTGACGGGTGGCGAGTTGTGGAACGGGAACAAAGAGAGCTTGCGCCAAACGTTCCTCACCACAGACTCGATGCTCTGGTGGGGGATCAAGAGTTGGCGGTCCACGGCGCGCAAGACGCACGAGGCGCTCGAGACCATCCCGCACCACGCCCCCGTCATTGTCCTCCGCTCTCCGAAGCGAGTGACAAGGCTGGTTTCCCTTGCTGTGACGAGCGAAAGGTAACAAGTGGTCCAATCAATCACGAATTTGAAGTCCAATACTTACCACTGCCGTACGCGAGTCGAAGCTATACTGAGAGCGATACGGAGGTATCCACACCAGAGCCATGAACTTCGTTAAAACGACAGCGATGCTTGCCACGCTGACTGCAATCCTCGTAGCCGTCGGCGGCCTCATCGGCGGGCCGGGCGGCGCCGTTCTTTTCCTGATCTTCGCAGGGGCGATGAATTTCTTCGCCTACTGGTTCAGCGACAAGATGGCTCTCAAGATGGCGGGCGCTCATGAAACGAGCGAAGCAGAGGAGCCGCAGCTTTTCGCCATCGTCCGCGAAGTGGCGGAGCTTTCGAAAATGCCGATGCCCCGCGTCTTCGTCATGCAGACGGATTCGCCGAACGCGTTTGCGACCGGACGCAATCCAGATCACGCCGTTGTCGCCGTCACCACCGGTATCCGCAGGATCCTCACGGACCGCGAACTCCGCGGTGTGTTGGGTCACGAAATGGGCCACGTAAAGAACCGGGACATCCTCACCAGTTCCATCGTGGCAACCATCGCTGGCGCAATTTCGATGATCGCCCAGGTCCTGATGTTCAGCCAACTCTTTGGCGGCCGCGATGAGAACCGCAATCCGCTGCTCACGCTGGTAGCGATCCTCATCGCGCCAATCGCCGCGACGCTTATTCAACTGGGCATCAGCCGCCAGCGTGAATACGCTGCCGACAAGACCGGTGCAGAGGTCACGGGCGACCCGGAAGCGCTGGCGAGCGCGCTTGAGAAGCTGCAACGCGGCGTTGCCCTCCGCCCGATGCAGGAGACGCCAGCCCAGGAATCCGTCTCAGCGCTCTACATCGTCAAGCCCTTCGCTGCCGGCGGGATGTCCAAGCTGTTCAGCACACACCCGCCTCTCGAAGAGCGCATCGCCCGCCTTCGAGGCATGGCTCAACGCTAGCAGGCTATCGCATCCAGGGAGGAGATCGTGTTCGAAGACAGGGATGGCCTGCTCAAGCACTATCGCGAAACGCGAACGGATCTGCTCGCGGCGATCGATGGTCTGAGCGACGAACTGATGGTCGCACCGTGGCTTGATGGATGGTCCGTCAAGGATCACCTCGCGCACCTCGCTCTCTGGGATGACGTCCGTGCCAGCGAAGTGGCGCGCATCACCGCCGGACACGATTCCGCCTGGCGAATGACGGACCAACAGGACGGCGCGTACAACTCGCTTGGCTACGAATTGCGAGCCGGCCTGTCGCTTGGGCAGGTGCTGTGGGAGCTTGAGAACTCGCGCCGGAGGTTGATGGACGCCATTGCGGTGTCCGCAGCGCGAGGTCTGGACGGTTCGCTCTACGGCGAAGCCGGCCTGCACAGCGGTCACGAAGCCGAGCACGCGGGATGGATTCGACGGCACCGGGAAGAGATGTTAGCCGAGCACTAAAGGGCGGCGGCCGCTACTGCCGTCGGGGCGGACTCGCCCTTGCTCAGGCTCACAGCCGCGCGAACAAAGTCGCGGAAGAGTGGGTGAGGGCGATTCGGACGGCTGCGTAGTTCGGGATGAAACTGCGTTCCGAGCATGAACGGGTGGCCCGCAAGTTCGGAAATTTCGACCAGCGAACCATCTGGCGAGGTGCCGCTGATCCGCAGACCGGCCGCCTCCAAAGGAGCCCGGTAGAGGTTGTTGAACTCCCAACGGTGACGGTGGCGCTCGGTCACCCGTTCAGTGCCGTAGGCGGTTGCGGCGAGCGATCCCGGGATCAGGTCGCAGGGATAGCCGCCAAGGCGCATCGTCCCACCCTTCTGCACGATTCCGGTCTGCTCTTCGAGCAGACTGATGACCGGATATGGCGTTTCAGGATCGATCTCGGTGGTGTTTGCCCCGTCCATGCCGCAAACGCTGCGCGCGAACTCGGTGACCATCACCTGCATGCCAAGGCACAGGCCGAGGTACGGAACGTTGTTCTCGCGGGCCCACGCAGCCGCCTGGATCTTGCCTTCCCAGCCGCGCTCGCCGAATCCGCCCGGAACGATGACGCCGTGGACGCCGGCCAGCACATCGGCGGCGGCCCGGGATTCGAGCGTTTCGGCGTGTACCCAGCGAATGTCAACGTCCACAGCATTCGCGATGCCGGCATGCGCCAACGATTCTTTGACGGACATGTACGCGTCGTGAAGTTCAACATATTTGCCCACCACGGCCACTTCCACCACGCCAGATGGGTGCTTCAGGCGGTGAACCATGTCTCGCCATTCGCTCATGTCGCGGGCGCCGGCCTGGAGGCCGAGGCGTTCGATCGCGTAGTCGCCGAGGCCCCGTTCTTCCAGCCAGAGCGGCACTTCGTAGATCGTCGACGCGGTTTCCATCGGGATAACGGCGCGTGGCTCAACGTCACAGAAGAGCGCCACCTTCTCGAGGATTTCGCGCGGCACCGGATGGTCGCTGCGCGTGAGGATGACGTCCGGTTGGATGCCCTTGGAGCGAAGTTCGCGGACTGAGTGCTGCGTTGGCTTGGTCTTCAGTTCGCCGGTCGCGCCCACCCACGGCAGGAAGGTGACGTGAACGCTGAGGCAGGTATCGCGCGGCTGTTCGTGGCGAATCTGGCGGATCGCTTCGATGAACGTCTCGCCTTCGATATCGCCAACAGTTCCGCCAACTTCGCAGATGACAACATCGCACTGGGATGCAGCCGCGACGTTGTAGATGCGGGCTTTGATCTCGTTCGTCAGGTGGGGGACCTGCTGGATCGTCCCACCAAGGTAATCGCCCCGGCGTTCGCGTTCGAGCACGGAAAGGTAGACCTGGCCGCTGGTGACAGAGGACGCGGCGGTCAGGTCCTGGTCGATGAAGCGTTCGTAGTGGCCGAGGTCGAGGTCGGTTTCAGCCCCGTCACTGGTCACAAATACCTCGCCGTGCTGATAGGGCGACATGGTGCCCGGATCGACGTTGAGGTAGGGGTCCAGCTTCTGGATAGAAACGGAAATACCGCGAGATTTGAGGATTCTGCCGAGGCTGGCGGTGGTGATTCCCTTGCCAACAGAACTGACCACGCCACCGGTAACAAAGATGAACTTCGGCATGGCCCCCCGCGTGTGGTTGTGCTCCACCGATGCTAGGGGCGGCCTTCCGAGGTGTCAACGAACATCTGTCTTACACGCGGCCCGGCCCGTCGCTTCTTCCCGACCAAAGACCGCGAGAACTTTGCAAGCTCAACGCGTTTTGCCAGCAGGTGCTCGAGGCATGTCTTTTCGCCTATGCTCTGAGCATGGACATCAACGACGACGCGAATCTCGACACATCCCAGGTGGACGACCAGCGTGGGCGCCGGGGAGTAAGCGGTGGGGGCCTCGCGCTCGGCGGCGGCGGAATCGGTCTCATTCTCACGATCGTCATTTATCTCCTCGGCGGGACGGGCGCGCTTGGCGGCGGCGGAGGCGGCGTGCTCGATAGCCTTCAAAAT
>JBDUAL010000076.1:0-7154 GCA_040004685.1 Anaerolineaceae bacterium
AGTTCAGATACAAACTGCCTGAACGACGAACCAGGGACGCCGTGCGTCGCGACGACGGTGCTTCGGCACGGGGCAGTACCCCTCGACGGTCCGGGTGCAAGGCCATTACCGGGTTCTCACGCCGGCACAGCGCTCGGGGCCGCAATGCACGGGCCAGCGGCAGACGCCGGGAACTCGCTCGATACTTCATGCGCCTCGATTGGGGCAGCGCAATGGGCGCAGATCATGACAGCTTGGACCTGTTTTCCGTAGACGTGCCGAAGCACGCTGGCTGGCCCTTCTGGCCTTGTCAGCCACCTGTCACCCCAGGTCCACATGGCGATCACGACGGGAAACAGTTCTCGTCCTTGTTCCGTGAGGCGGTACTCATATCTCGCCGGTCGTTCCTGGTACTGGCATCGATCGAGTATTCCGCGGTCGACCAATCGGGCGAGTCTCGCCGCGAGGGTGTTGCGCGCGATACCCAGGGACGCCTGGAAATCGTCGAACCGGCATGTTCCGAACGTGGCTTCTCTGATGATGAGCAGGGTCCACCATTCACCCACGACCTCCAGCGTGCGCGCGACGGAGCAGTCCATGTCGGAAAAGTCCGTGCGTTTCATGGCCGAGTGCCCGCGGAGACGGCACGGTTACGGGCTGGCGCAAGAGTGCTCTTCACGGCGTTCGGCTATTCATTGCCGTGTTGTGTCGTTTGAGGCGAAATCGGCTCCCACTGCTCGCCATACTCGCGCAGGGCCGCGAGTACGGGCACGAACGCCTTTCCTTTGGCCGAAAGCTTGTACTGGGCCCGTGGAGGGTGGTCGCTATAGAACACCCGCTCAATCATTCCGCTCTGCTCCAGCTTCTTGAGTCGATCCGAGAGCAAGTTCGGTGAGACTCCGGTCAGCGACTCGAGCAATTCGGAGAACTTCCGGCGCCCCCACGAAAGGTCTCGCAGGAGGAGCACCGTCCAGCGGTCGCCCACCACGTCCAGGGTCCGAGCCACCGGGCAATGCTGCTGGGCGTCGTACGTCCGCGGTTCAGCCATGCCGACACACCTCCGATGCGACTTCAGTGTCCGATAGCGACTTGACGACCGTCGCCTTCGTCAGTACAACTATCTGCAGTTAGTCGCGATTACGCAACCTACTCCGGGAGATCTTGCATGAGCCAGCCTGATTCCGTCGTCCTATTCGATGTCCATGAAGGAGTCGCCACCATCACCCTCAACCGGCCCGAGCAGATGAACACAATCAACGGGGAGCTGGGCGCTGGACTGATGGAGTCTCTCCGCCAGGTACGCTCACGCGAAGACATCCGTGTCGCTGTGCTCACTGGAAACGGGCGGGCGTTCTGCGCGGGAGCCGACCTTCGCAGTCGGTCTGACGGCCCGGCCGCGGCCAGCGGTGTGGCGGGCCTCTTCCGGACGGACGATTCCGTAGGCTTCCATGAGTTTGACTCAAAGAAGCCGATCATCGGCGCCGTGAACGGGTACGCACTCGGTGGCGGATTCGAAATTGCTCTCTCGTGCGACCTGCTCATCGCGAGCGAATCCGCGACGTTCGGTCTGCCGGAGATCACCCTCGGGTTCTTCCCGCTAGCGGGAGCGCCCGTGAAGCTGCCGCGGAGTATCGGCCGCGCCGCCGCGAACGACATGCTCTTCACGGGTGAGCGTATCGATGCCCGCAAGGCGTACGAGTTCGGCATCGTCAGCCGCGTTATCCCCGCGGAGGAACTATTGCCAACGGCGCAGGCGATGGCACAGAAGATCGCCGGTTACGCGCCCCTCGCCGTCCGATCGATGCTTGAGCTCGTGAAGCGCCAGGGGAATCTGCCCGAAGGCGAAGCGATGCGCCTGGCGGGGACGATGCGCTGGGCGATCGGCCAGACCGCCGACGCGAAGGAAGGTCCGCGCGCCTTCGTCGAGAAGCGAACTCCGATCTACAAGGGAGAGTAGCCCGCCGCCCGGCGACCCGTACGAGCCCAACCGGAACATCCGAATCAGACCCTCAGGAGGTCCTCTATGCCCGCAGAAGCACCACCAGGACGCGTCCGTTACGAGCGCCACGGCCGCGTCCTGAAAATCACCATCGACAACGCGACGCGGCGAAACTCGTTCATCCCGGAGATGATGGCCCAGCTTTCCGAAGCGATAACATTGCTTGACGAGGATCCGGAACTCTGGGTGGGCGTCCTCTGCGCCGAAGGTGGTCACTTCACGGCCGGGCTGGATATGCCCAAATTCTTCGGTCCAGGGGCCACGCCGCGGGAGACCCCAGTCGGCCAGATCGATCCGTTCCAACTCACCCGCATGTGCTCCAAACCGATCGTCGCCGCCGTCCAGGGAATCACCTATACCATTGGGATCGAGATGATCCTGGCTTGCGACATCGTGGTTGCTGCAGCCGACGTTCGGTTCTGCCAGATGGAAGCGAAGCGGGGCCTAGCTCCGCTTGCGGGTGGCAACTTCCGCTTCCTCACCCGGATGGGTTGGGGCGACGCGATGTATCACCTGCTCCTCGTCGATGAGTTCGGCGCCGCCGAAGCCCACCGCATTGGCCTGGTCCAAGAAGTCGTCCCACCGGGAACTCAGGTAGAACGGGCAATGGAGCTCGCGGAGGTAATTGCGAGGAATGCTCCAATAGGAATCCAGGTCACCAAGCGCACAGCTCGAAAGTTCTACGAGGCGGCGGAGGCCCAGGCAATCGCGGTACTCCCCGAGATCCGTTCTGCCGTGATGGGGACCGAAGACCAGCATGAAGGCATCCGTTCGTTCGTCGAACGACGTGCGGCGGTGTTCACGGGCCGGTGATTGGCGCCGAACAGGAGGGGCAAGCGATGATCAAAGTTGCATTGGGATTCGGAGCGGGCGGGGGATGGAACGAAGCGGTCAGTTGGGTGCTGGAAGCTGAGAAGCTCGGAGTCGACAGCGTCTGGACCGCGGAGGCGTGGGGCTTCGATGCCGTGAGCCCGCTCGCCTACCTCGCCGGGAAGACGGAGAAGGTCAAACTCGGCACATCAATCATGCAGGCGGGGACGCGCACCCCAGCCGCCGTCGCGATGACTGCGCTTACCATGCAGTCGCTTTCGAACGGACGGTTCATCTTGGGACTCGGCAACAGCGGCCCCCAGGTCATTGAAGGCTGGCACGGAATCCGGTTCGACCGGCCCGTGCAGCGTCTCCGCGAAATCGTCGAGATCGTCCGGATGGCCTGTTCGGGCGAGCGCGTGACTTACAACGGCAAGGTCTACCAGTTGCCGCTTCCCGGCGGAGAGGGGCGCGCCCTAAAAACCAGCGCTCCGCCCGCGCAGGTCCCGATTTACCTTGCCACGCTGGGGCCGAAGAGCCTCGAAGTCACCGGTGAGATCGCGGATGGCTGGCTCGCCTCGTCGTTCACCGCGGACAACTCGAAACCACTCCTCGACTCGATTCGCCGCGGTGCCGAACGTGCTGGGAGAGACTTTGACGACATCGAAAAGCAGGCCGGCGGCGTGGTCGAGTTCGGCGATGACCTTGAAAAGCTGATTGCCCCGCGCAAGTCCGGTTTCGCCTTCGAAATCGGGGCGATGGGGTCGCCAGAGCACAACTTCTACAAGGACGCGTACGCAGTGCAGGGTTTCGCTGAAGAGGTCCAGAAGGTCCAGTCGTTGTGGCTCGAACGCAAGCGCGAGGACGCGGCCGCACTCGTTCCAGATGAACTGGTGATCAAGGCGAACCTGCTCGGGACGGCACCGATGGTGAAGGATCGTATCCGCGCTTACCGGGATGCAGGCGTCACATCGATCAGTGTTTCGCCCGCCGGTGGCTCGCTGGCGGAGCGCATTGAGACGCTTGGACGATTCATGAACCTCGTCAACGAAGTCAACGGCGAATAAGCCGGCCAACCGGCGAAACTACTACGTGGAGGATTGAGATATGGGACAGCCATCGGAAGCGGAACGGGTCCGCAGTTACCTCATCACCCAGGCGAACAAGCTCACACTTAGCGAACTGGTGGCGAAGGTTCGGGCCGATACCGCGCCGCTCCAGGAGGTCGCTGCCAGCGTGCCGGCAAAGCAGTTTTTCGATCGGCCCGAGCCGACGGAATGGTCTTCTGCGGAGGTTTATACCCACATCCTCGACATGAATGACCGGGGTGCCGCCGCGATCCGAGGAATCCTCGACTCCGGCTCCATTCCCGCGACAATCAATGATGTGATGACCGGCAGCACGCGAGAAGGTCTGAAGGCCGCCGAGGACTATTGGGCGACGTACCAGGCAGTTCGAGAGTCCCTCCTGGCGCGGGTGCTCGAAGCCCGGGGAGACGAACACCTCGACGCGAAAATCACGCACGCCACGTTCGGCGACTTCAGCTGGCGCGAGTGGCTACTGTTTATTCGCGTCCATGACCTCGACCACATGCGGCAACTCGAGAAAAACGCTGCGCACTTCAAGGCGCTCGCTGGTTAGGTTCTGGCCTGACTCGGCGAAACAGACGAGCGATTCAATTCCAAGGAGGAATGCTATGGACTTCCGTTTCGGAAAATCCGAGGAACAACTGCGAACCGATGTTCAGTCGTTCCTCCAATCGGCGCTGACACCACCGGAGGAACGGTTCCATGCCGACGTGCCTGGAGGCAGCGACTTCGACGAAGCCCTGGCTTTCAACCTAAAGCTTGCCAAGAAAGGATGGATAGCGCCGGCGTGGCCTAAGGAGTACGGCGGCCTCGGGGCGACCATCTACGAGCAGATGGTCTTCAGCGAGGAATTCGGGTACTCCGGGACGCCGGACAACGGCACCCGCGGATTCGGCGTAGGGATGCTGGGGCCGACGTTGATCGTCCACGGCACCGAAGCTCAAAAGAAGGAACATCTCCCTCGAATCACCAGTGCCGAAGCTGTGTGGTGCCAGGGTTATTCCGAGCCCGGCTCCGGTTCGGACCTCGCCTCGCTGCAGACGCGCGCCGTTCGAGACGGTGATGATTTCATTCTGAACGGACAGAAGATTTGGACTTCTGGCGGACACGGCGCCAATTGGATTTTCGTTTTGGCACGAAGCGATCCCGATGCACCGAAGCACAAGGGCATCAGCTTCTTCATGGTTGACATGAAGACGCCCGGCCTCACGGTGCGGCCCCTGGTCAACATGGCGGATCGACACGATTTCAACGAAGTCTTCTTCGACGATGTGCGCGTCCCGGCGGCGAACATGATCGGCGAAGAGAACCGCGGCTGGTACGTCGGAATGACCCTGCTCGACTTCGAACGGTCGGGTGTGGCGCGAACCGGTGCGCAGCGCCGCACGCTGGAGGTGTTCGGGCGTTGGCTGCGAAACGCCGGGCCCGTTGCTCGTGCCCGGTCGCGCCTCGGCTACGCGGAGCTGATCCTCGAGAACAATGTGGCTCGCGCTCTTGGCTACCGCATCGGCGACATGCAGACGCGTGGCCAGCACCCGAGTTACGAGGCCTCGATGGTCAAAGTGTTCCTGTCGGAACTTAGCCAGCGGATGTTCAACTTTGGCGTGAACGCCTTTGGCCTCGTCGGCCAGTTGAGGCCCGGAGATCCACGCGCCCCGCTGCTGGGTGAATTCGCTGAGAACCACATGCTGATCAGCCCCGCCTCCGTGTACTCCGGCTCGAACGAAATCCAGCGCAACATTATCGCCAGTCGGGGGCTGGGCCTCCCGCGCGATTAGCTGTGCCCTCCGGCACTCTCCGATCCAAGGACTAACAACATGACCGCCACGGACTACCACTACTACGAGCCATCCAAGGGGCATGGGCTAAGCCACAACCCACTCAATGCGCTGATTGCGCCACGACCGATCGGCTGGATCTCGTCGCGCGATGCCCGGGGGCGGGTAAATCTCGCGCCTTATAGCTTCTTCAATGCGTTCAACTACGATCCGCCGATCATCGGCTTCTCTTCGATCGCGTGGAAGGACAGCGTGCAAAACGCGAGCGAAACACATGAGTTCGTGTGGAACCTGGTGACGCGCGAGCTTGGCGACCGCATGAACCAGACCTCGGCCCCTCTTGCACATGGGGAAGACGAATTTCCCTACGCCGGCCTCACGGCCGTGCCGGGTCGCGTCGTCAATGTGCCGCGGGTTGGCGAAAGCCGGGCGGCGATGGAGTGCAAAGTCGTCGATATCGTGCAGCTGAAAAGTACCAACGGCGAGAAGGCGAAGGGCTGGCTGGTGTTGGGCGAAGTGGTGGCCGTCTACATCGACAAACAGCTCATCAAAGACGGCGTCTACCAGACGGCGCACGCTTATCCGATCCTGCGCGCTGGCGGCTTGAACGACTACGTCCAGGTCTCGCCTGAGCAGGTCTTCCAGATCAAGCGGCTGGCCGGCGCCAGCAGCCCAGCCTCGCACGGTACGTCCTGACCAACCGGACGCATGACGATGGCTGGGAACGTTGCCTTGCCACGGGCCGCCAACACTCTACTCTGCCACTGCCACGGCTCTCCACCGTGCAATGGCCGGAACGACCATCGCGACGACGCCGCAGACGGCTCCGGCTGCCACCGCCAATCCGGCCGAGAGTAGCCAGCCGCGCCTGAAGGCTGGGAGCACTTCGTCAGACGCCGGGGTCCCCAAGACCGCGACGAAAATCGCGACGCCCAGGGCCGAACCGATCTGTCGGGACATGGAGAGGACAGCGCTGCCGGTGGCGTACCGCGAGGGGCTGAGCAAGGCCACGCCGGCGGCATAAATGTTCGGTATCGTCGGCCCTACGCCAACGCCTGAGAGGATGATCGCCGGGAAAAAGGCCCGCCAGTAATCTGGTGAGGCCGTCAGTTGCCATGCCCACCATAGGAACGCTGAGGCGAAAATGGTCGTACTGGCCACGAGCACTCGCGGCTGTCCGAATCGTTGTCCCAGCCTTCCTCCTGGGATCGCCGTAATCGCTGCCATCGCCGGTCCGGGGGCAATCGCCAGTCCAGCACGGAGGATCGAGTAGTGCCATGGTCCCGTGAGAAACAATACCAGCGAGAGCAACATCGAACCGAACGCAGCGGAAAAAAGCAGTTGCGCTACGTTCGCCATCGCAAATGGCCGAACGCGCAACATCGACAGGTCGATAATCGGCGCCGGGTGATGACTGGCCCGCCAAAAGAAGATGAGCATCAGCAAGAGAGAGCCGCCGAAGCAGGCCAGCGTGGGCGGTTCCGCCCAACCCCAATCGCC
>JBDUAL010000077.1:0-7036 GCA_040004685.1 Anaerolineaceae bacterium
AGACGACAGCAAGACTACGGTCACCACCGCGGCTGGACTGCCAACCGCGCCATTAACCGCGACGACAACACCTTTCCCCACCGCCGCCGCTTCCTCCGTCGTCAGCCCGACGTCAACAACCTCGACGGCCACGTCCACCACGGCCGCGAACCCCACCGCCACGGCCACCAGCGCCGCAGCGTTGGCAACGGCCACCACCTCGGCCCCGACTTCGGCGCCAGCGGCAACCGCGCCGCCCGCCCCGACAACCGCACCGCCCCCGCCAGCCGTCACGTCAGTGACCGTCACCGCCGAAAACCTTGCGTTCGACCGCTCATCCATTCGAGTCAAAGCAGGCACTACCGTAACGGCGTTTTTCGTCAACAAGGATGCGGGCGTGGACCACAACTTGACCTTCTCGTTGCCGGGCCTGGGCCACCCAACGTGCCTCGGGCCATGCACCACGACCCAAACGTTCACGCCTGCCGCGCCAGGAACGTTCGCGTTCTTCTGCACACTCCACGCGGAAATGTTCGGCGAATTCATCGTCGATTGAGGATTCACTGGATGGGTTGCGATCGCAGTTCGCGCTTCAGCGCTCAGAGAATCTTCGGCAGCACCTTTTCGGTGAACAACACGAACGTCTCGTGGCTCAACGGGTTCGCCAGCAGGTAATCCAGCGGCATCTCGTCCTTCAATTGCAACAATTGATCGACCACCCGTTCCGGCGAGCCATGAATCACCACTTCGTTCACGTATCGCTCCACCGGGTCCGTATCGGCGGCGGATTCGCCGCCAATGAACCGTGAGCCCTTCGGCTTCGCGTACGACCCAACGGTCCACGCTGCCCCCGCTCGCGCCACCTCGCGCGCTTCCGCATCAGTCGCAGCGATCGCCATCAAACGCCCCGTCGGGATCTCTCGCCCCTCGATCGCGTGGCCATTCGCTTCCAGCGTCTCGCGGTAGAGCGCCCGCTTCTTCGCGATCTCCCCATGGGACGAATGCGGGTCCATCAAGATCGTGAACCCATCCTGCGCGGCGCTCACGATCGACTCTGGAGAGGTCGCTGCCAACCACACCGGCGGCCGCGGCCGTTGCAGCGGCTTCGGCAGCACATCCACGTTTTCGAACTGCCAATTCTTCCCCTGGTGCGAAATCGGCGCGTCCTCCCACGCTTTGAGAACAATATCCACGCATTCCCGGTAGCGCTCCGCACTGTCCTCGGGGTTCACCCCGAAGGTTCGCATTTCGGTTGGATCGAACCCGCGCCCCGCGCCCCAGTTCAACCGTCCCCCCGAAAGCACATCGAGCAGCGCCAACTCCTCCGCCAATCGCAACGGCTGGTAGAACCCCGCCAGCGTCACCGCCGTCCCAATGCGCAGGCGCTTCGTCAACGCTGCCACGTGCATCCCCATCAACGTCACCGACGGACAGACGCTGTAGGTGCTGAAGTGATGCTCCGCCAACCAGACCGCGTCGTACCCACCTTCGTCCATAATCGCGATTCGCTCGAACGCCCGCTCGTAAACCGTCGTCAACGGGACCCTTCGGCTCCATGAAAAGAACTGCAGGACACCAACCTTCATCGGTCCAACCCTCGCTGCTCAAGACAATACCCGCTCCCGCGCCAATCGTCAGAGTGACCCTGCTGGCAACCCCCATCCCGGCTGGATCCCCGGGCACCAGCTCACTCTTCGTCCGTCTCGGTCGCGCCCTGCAGACCCTTTTTCGCCGGGATCTCTTTCGCCACTTCGCGCAGCGTTTCGATCACGCCATTGTTGACCGCGTCACGCGCGGCACGAATGGCGCTGAAAATCGCCCGTGCGTTGGAACGGCCGTGACCGATCACCGTCACACCGTCCACCCCAAGCAACTGGGCGCCGCCATATTCCGTGTAGTCCAGCCGTCGCTTAACTTTGCGCAGTTCGGACATCAGGACCAGTCCTGCGGCGCGGTTCCAGGGAGTCAGCTCCACCGCTTTTCGTAGCTCGCCAAACATCAGTTCGGCCATCCCCTCGGCCGTTTTGAGGACAACGTTGCCGGTGAAGCCGTCCATCACGGCTACGTCGCAAGCGCCCTTCGTGAGGTCCTTGCCTTCGACGTTTCCAATGAAGTTGAGCCGGCTCCCGCGAAGCGCCTGGTTGACCTCGATCGTCAGCTGGTTGCCTTTGGTGTCCTCCTCGCCGATGGAGAGCAGGCCGATTCGCGGCTGGGCGAGGCCAAAAACGCGTTCCATGTAGGCCGCACCCATGTAGGCGAATTGCACGAGATGGATGAGGCGGCAGTCTGCGTTTGCGCCCACGTCCAACAGCATCGTCACCTTATTCTCGTCAGTCGGGAAAACGGTCGCCAGCGCGGGCCTGCCGATTCCACGAATGCGCCCGACCGTAAGCAGGGCGGCTGTCATGGCCGCGCCCGTGTTGCCCGCGCTGACAAACGCATCCGCTTCGCCATTCTTGACGAGCCGCAGACCAATGTTGATCGAAGAGTTCGGCTTCGCACGCACGGCATCTGTGGGGTGTTCGTCCATCTCGATGGCATCCGGTGCATCCACAATTCGCAGACCGGGAATCTCCGTCGTCCCCTCCATCTCGGCTCGAATGGCGTCAACGCGGCCCACCAGCGTCAACTCGACGCCTAATCCCCCCAGGGCCATCAATGCACCCGCGACCACCTCCTGCGGAGCGTTGTCACCGCCCATCGCATCCACCACAATTCGGGCGGTCACCCCTGCAACCTGCGCGCGATCACGATCATTCGTTCACTCTCGTTGGTCAGCGGACCGAGGTCATAGTCGCCGTAGATGTCGGACTGCGCCAGTCCCGCCAGCCGCAGCAGGTACTCCATTTCGAAGCGGTAGACGTAGCGAAGCTGGTGCGCCGACTGCCAGCACCGGACTGTTCCGTCCTCACCAGCCTGTTCGTAGCTGACCCGCAGCCAACGGGTTTGCAGGGCAAGGTCGTCTTCGTGCACCTGCCAGGCATCGAACGGCTCGCCCGTTTCGGTCTCGCCGCTGAACACGAGCAGCGGCTGGCCGTTGCTACTCGGGTCCAGCCAGAGCGCCGGGCCAGGGAGGTCGATCGCGATCAGGCCATTGAACTGCAAGCAGCGCCCGAGCAAGGCGAGCGTCGCCACCTGCTCTTCGGCGTCGCCGCAGTAGAGGAAGACATCCGCAGGCAATAGTGCGAGGCCGTAATGGCCCTCTTCGAGCGCGAGGTCGATCACCCGCCCCTCAATGAACTCCACCTCGAGCGCGTCATCCTCGGCGCGCTGGCGGGCGACGGCAAGCATGGCCGGCGATGGGTCGATGCCGACGACTTCGTGCCCGGCGCGGGCAAGCTCAAGGGCTATGCGCCCCGTCCCGCAGCCCACATCGAGCACCGGGCGATCCGTGCGCCCGGCGTAGGAGAGCCAGAGACCAACATCATTGCGCTGGTCACCGTGAATCGCGTCGTAGAAGCGGGCGTCGGTCGCGTAGGTGTCTGGCATAGGTTCGAATGCTAGGGCTGACGAGGAGTTTGGGCGAGCGAGCATCGTTAGCTGTTGTTCGAATTCGTCGCGCGCTCCTTGCCAAGGAGGCGAGCGTAGCCCAGGTAGTCCGGGTCCTGGTGGGTCACATGGGCGGGGATGAGCGACTCGGCGAGGGCGTTCATGGTGCTCTTGGTCATCGCCAAAGACATTGGGTCTTTGGCCAGCAATTTCTCGGCGAGGGCACGAGCGCGAGGCAGCAGATCCGCATCCGGGACGACGTGGTTGAGGAATCCCCAGCGCAGCGCGTCTTGGGCGGTGAAGCGGTCGCAAGTCATCACAAGCTCCTTGGTACGGGCGGGGCCAAGTTCGCGCATCAGGCGTGGGAGAGAGTTCCAGGTCATCGGGATATCGAGGTCCACTTCGGGGATCGAGAACCAGGCAGACTCGGCCGCAAGACGGATGTCCATGCAGGTGAGGAAGACCACGGCGCCGCCGATCGCTAGGCCGTTGGCGGCACCGATCGTCACCTGCGGCAGCGACTCAAGCGCGAGAGCGGTCCGGTTTCCGGCGCTGTTGCGAATCCGCTCGGCAAGCGGCGAAACCGGTTCGTGGACACCGGCTAGTGGCGCTGCCGCGTCACCTCGGCCAAGGTCAGCACCCGCGGAGAAGGCGCGCCCGGCGCCGGTGAGGATCACGACACGCGCCTCGGCATCATCAGCGAGTTCCCGGCAGACTGCCTGCAACTCCTGATGCATGGCGAAACTGATGGCGTTCAGCTTCTTCGGCCGGTTGAGGGTAATTGTCACCAGGCCGAGGCGGAACTCGTCTCGTTCGAGCAGTACCGTTTCCACGGCGGCCTCCAGTGGTAGCGGTGGTGTTCGGATGAATCTTAGCACGACGCTGCAAGGCTCCCGAGTGTCGTAGTATGGGTACCCATATGAAGACCACAATCGACATCGCCGACTCACTCCTCCTCGAGGCGAAGAGACTCGCTACCGAGCAGAAGACGACGCTCCGCGAAATCGTCGAAGAAGGTCTGCGGGCCGCCCTTCAGCAGCGGCAGGCGCCACGAAACTACAAATTGAAGAACCTGGCCGTGGGTGGGAACGGCCTTCAGCCGTCCTGGTCGGAGGATGGTTGGGCAGCCATTCGGCAGGCATCGTATGAGGACGCGGATTGATTGCGGTCGATACAAACATCCTTGTCTACGCATCTCGCACGGATTCGCCCTGGCATGAGCGGAGTTTTGCGGCGCTGGCGGAACTAGCGGAGGGTCCCGATCTTTGGGCGATCCCCTGGCCGTGCATTCACGAGTTCATTTCGGTGGTGACCAGTGCTCGGTTCTACGACCCGCCAACGCCGATACCAACAGCGTTTGGACAGATCGCTGAGTGGCTCGCGGCGCCTCGGCTGGTGCTCTTGTCCGAGGGCACAGGACATCTTGAAACACTGAAGAAAGTCGTCGCCGACCTGGAGGTCAAAGGCACAACAATCCACGACGCCAAGATCGCCGCGCTCTGCATCGCGAACGGGGTTTCGGAACTTTGGTCGGCGGATCGCGTTTTCGATCGGTTTCCGGCTTTACGGGTTCGCAATCCGATGCTTCCATGAGGCGGAGAGGCTGCCGCTCCGGCAGTCAACCGCTTTCCTACGGCCGGATCTCGCGCGCATAGTCGCGGCCGCGGATCGTGCAACGCATGACGGATCCTGCCCGTGAGTCGTCTTCGACCAGTTCAAGCACACCGGCAGCGATGTCCTCGGGTTGAAGGATGCCGCCGATCTGGCGTTTCATCTCCTCCACGCGCTCGTCACCAGACCTTCGGACCAACGGCGTGTCGGTGAACGTGGGACAGATAGCGTTGACACGGATGTTGCTCTCCATGGCAAGGTAGGCAAGCGAGCGTGAGAAGTTGATCACGCCCGCCTTCGTGGCCGCATAGACCGGGGAACCCGGCATCGGGAGCAGGCCGCCCATGGAGGCAGTGTTGATGATTACACCGCCTCGGCCGCGCGTCATCTCGCGGACAGCAATACGGGTAGCATCGATGACCGCCGTGAGGTTGATGTCCACCGTCTTCGTCCAACCCTGCATCTCATCAGCGAAAAGATCTTCGCCGCCGATACCGGCGTTGTTGAAGACGATGTCCAGCGAACCAAAGTGCTCGAGGGCCGAGGCCATCGTCCCGGCGAGATCCTCAGTCTGGGTGACATCGCAGTGGCGGAAGACGGCGATCCCGCCGGCCGCGCTAATCAGATCGACCGTCTGGCTCCCGCCTACGTCGTTAAGATCGGCGACGACGACTTTGGCGCCCGACCTGGCGAGAGCTACGCAGGTGGCGCGCCCGATACCAGAACCTCCGCCACTGACAACCGCGGACTTCCCTTCGATCTCCATGGCACTTCTCCCTATCAGGCCACCGGGAAAGGCGCCTGGATGATTCAGACTCCGCCCAATGCGGACAGCGGCGCTAACAATACCAGAGAGCGAGCCCCCTTCGCCCGAATCGACACGCGGAAGCTGCCGCCGGACAATGCCCGGCATGCCTATCTACGCCGTCGGGGACAAGATCCCGCGCATCCATCCTTCCGCATTCATCGCGCCAACCGCCGCCATCGTCGGCGACGTGACCATCCACGCAGGCGCCTCCGTCTGGTATGTCGCTGTCGTCCGCGGTGACACCTCGTATGCTGTCATTGGACGAGGTGCGAACGTGCAGGATGGTGCGGTCGTGCATGGTCGCGCCGGTCAACCGGCGATCATTGAGGCAGAGGCCTCGGTCGCGCACAACTGCGTGATCCACGGAGCCGTCATAGGCGAACGAGCGTTGATCGGCAACGGGGCCCTGGTGTTGGACGGAGCGAACGTTGGCCCAGGCGCACTGATAGCTGCGGGTTCGGTAGTATTGCCGGACACCACCATCCCTCCAGGAATGCTCGCCGCCGGGACACCGGCGGTGGTCAAGCGGGCGATTGCCGGTACCGCCTCCGAGGAGTGGATCACGGGCAACCCTGGGCGCTATTCGACGCTCGCCGCCTTCCATGCATCGGGGCTGCGTGAGCTCTCGCGGGAATCTGTCGCAAGCCCGTAACTCTTCGTCACGGAACCAGTCGGCATGGCGGACAAGAAGCGACCGGCGCAAACGAACCGATGTAGATGTCGCCATCACGGGAGGCGGCAACTGAGAGCTCGTCGCCCGACGGGCTTGTTGCCGAGATCTCGTACTGGCCGGGAAAGAGTATTCCGTCTCCACGGCGCGCGACCTGTGCCACCGGACAACTGAAGTCTGAGAGCGTCACGCCTCCGGTCCACTCCACCCGGCGCTTGTAGTGGAGGGTGTAGCGCGCGGTGACCAATTCGAGCGTGTGTGCCGACTCGGAGCAGCTCATGCCTCCGGAGATCGGCGCTAACAACGGGCGCTGAGGCGAGTCCCAAACGGCGAAGCAGATGGCTTGTTTGTCGCATGTGTTCACGACAAGACGTGGCAGGAGAGCGAGCGGCGGGATGTGGTCTGCCAGCCCAGTGAGCAGAACTTCGCCAGTCGCGTAGTCGATAGCGACCGAAGAATCACTCGGCCCGACACCAACG
>JBDUAL010000078.1:0-7034 GCA_040004685.1 Anaerolineaceae bacterium
ATCAATCAGCATGTCCGACCAGCCCATTACGCCAAGTCCAATGCGCCGGATTGCCTGGGACGTCTCCTGGATCTGGGGAATTGGGTAGTGGTTCATCTCAATTACATTGTCGAGAAGGTGGACCGTCCGCCGGACGACCTGGCGCAGGTGCGTCCAATCAACCTCTTTCGAACCCGGGGCGCCGATGGTCAGGTGGCCGAGATTGATCGAGCCGAGGTTGCAGGAATCGTACGAATAGAGTGGCTGTTCGCCGCACGGATTGGTCGATTCAACCGGGCCTCGCTTCGGCACGGGGTTCGCGCGACCGTCGTTGATGCGGTCGATGAAGACCACACCGGGGTCGCCGTTCTTCCAGGCGTGTTCGAACATCGTCTCCCAGATCTCACGAGCGTCCCGCTTGTAGACGGGTTCTCCAGTCTTCGGGTTGATGATGTCGTAGGTTGTGCCTGCTTCCACGGCCCGCATAAAGGCATCGGTCACCGCCACACTGATATTGAAGTTTTGGAGTGTGGTCATGTCAGACTTCATTTCGATGAAGGCATCGATGTCCGGGTGATCGATGCGCAGGATGCCCATGTTCGCGCCGCGCCTGGTGCCGCCCTGCTTAATCGCTTCGGTAGCAGCGTCGAAGACTTTCATAAACGAGACGGGGCCGCTCGCCACGCCCATCGTCGATTGGACGCGGTCATTCGCTGGACGCAGCCGCGAAAACGCGAAGCCGGTGCCGCCACCGGATTTGTGAATGATCGCAGTGTGGCGGATCGCTTCGAAAATGCCATCGATCGAATCGGGGACCGGGAGGACGAAGCAGGCCGAGAGTTGCTGCAATTCGTGCCCGGCGTTGACCAGGGTCGGCGAGTTCGGCAGGAAGTCCAGGGATGCCATCAGCCGGTAAAAGCTCTCTTCGGCCGCCGCCCGGTCGCCTTCGGTGCCGCCGAACTTCAGCTCCGCTTCAGAGAGATTCTGGGCCACCCGCCGGAAGCACTCGTCTGGCGTCTCAA
Source organism: Anaerolineaceae bacterium (assembly GCA_040004685.1). Lineage (GTDB taxonomy): Bacteria > Chloroflexota > Dehalococcoidia > Tepidiformales > Tepidiformaceae > PNKC01. The sequence continues at coordinate 1,002 of JBDUAL010000078.1, forward strand.
TTGCGTCGCCCTTGTCGTTACGCTGGGCGATTCGACGCTCCATAACAACCTTGGCGTTCTCTGAAAGCGGCGCCGGTTCGAACGCGTTCGAGCCGGGCCCCGATTCTTCCCGTGACGTTGTAACCATTGGATTTCCTCCCGCGGCTGCCACCTGGCAGACCGTTCAGTATAGAGAACACTTGTTCGAAATCAAGCTCGATGTCTAAGAATTTGCACGCTCCTGACAGCCGCTAGACAGGGCCTTGCAACTCGCGATCACCGGACAGACTCCGCGACGTGCCGGCTTTCCACGTCGTGCAGTAGCCGTGGGCGCCTGGAGTCAGGCTCGTCACCGGGGAGGGCAAGCTGGAGGGTCTTCTCCTCGAGCGTAGGGACGCGACCTGTCTCAAGCGCTTCAACCGCCTCTTTGAGGGATTCGATATCTGCGAAGGCACGGTAGACGGAGGCGAAGCGGATGTACGCGATGTGGTCGAGTTTGCGCAGGGCGTCCATAGCCAACTCGCCTACGAAGGTAGATTGGATCTCTGGTCGACCGTCGGAGGCAACGCGCGCTTCTATCTCGAGGGCGACGTTCTCCAGCTGGGCTACCGAAACGTTGCGCTTCTCGCACGCCTTTCGCAGACCACTGAGCAGTTTCTCGCGATTGAAATCCTCGCGGCGATCGTCTTTCTTCACGACGAGCACGGTCGATAGCTGCACGGTCTCCACTGTGGTGAACCGTTCGCCGCAGGCGATGCACGCTCGCCGCCGCCGGATGCCGTCGTCGTTGGCCCGGCTGTCGGTTACTTTTGAATCGCGAAAGCTACAAAACGGACAGCGCACGGGCGTTTCCATAATCCTTGAAGAGTGTATGCGCGTAAGCAATTGCTTCGGCGGCTCGCGCAGTATTCACCCTACATGTTGTGCCCGTCAAGCCCCCTGCCACAACATGTAGTGGATTGTTACGTCGTTCCACGAATCCAGACCCCTCGCCAGGCGACTGGTGGTAGCAAAAGTTCTCGTCGTCAAATTGACCAACGACGAAGTTAGCCGCGGCGGGAAGCGGTGTTGCGCTGTGTAAGAAAGAACTGGCAGCCTACAGTATCAGTCCACGGCGAAAGGATGCCGCTTCCCGGATGCAGGCACATCCCGCGCCCGCCTTCCGGGTCTTCTATGAATTCGCGGCAACCCCCGCAGAGCGAGGCGGCCGGTCCGCGCTCTCGGATGGTGTCGCCAAGGAGGAAGAGAAAGTCAGCTGCGGTGTGCCGATCCGTGTCGCCTGCGGGAAACTTCGTCGCAGGTTCGGCCCAGGCGTCTAACTGTCGTTGCCGCTTGCGGTTCTTGCGGTGGCCCATGGCGAGAGCCTACTGCCGACGGCGAATGAACGCTACAGGTGTTGCCGCGTCAGGCCTCGTCCGAGACATCCACCTGGCGAATCTGTACGCGACGATCCTTGAATTTGGCCTTCAGGTAGTCGCGGTTCATCTTCGCGATGAAGTCCAGGCTTATCCCCGCGGGGCAGACTGCTTCGCACTCGCCGAAGTTCGTGCAGCTGCCAAAGTACGTCTCCATGGTGTCTACCATGGAGGTCACGCGGGCCCAGCGCTCCGGCTGTCCTTGGGGAAGGACGTTGAGGTGAGACACTTTTGCTGATGTAAATAGCTGTGCAGCCCCATTTGGGCAGGCTGCGACGCAGGCTCCGCAGCCGATGCAGGCGGCGGCGTCCATGGCGAGATCTGCAACAGACTTCGGCACCAAAGTCAGGTTAGCTTCTTGTGCACCACCAGTTGGGGCCGTGATAAACCCACCCGATTGAATGATCTTGTCGAAGGCACTACGGTCCACAACCAAGTCCTTGATGATAGGGAAGGCCCGTGCTCGCCACGGTTCAACAGTGATCGTGTCACCGGTGTTGAAGTAGCGCATGTGCAATTGGCAGGTGGTGGTGGCTGCATTTGGACCATGGGGAGTGCCGTTGATGACCACCCCGCAAGAACCGCAGATGCCCTCGCGACAGTCGTGGTCGAAAGCGATCGGATCTATGTCTTCCGAAAGAAGCTGCTCGTTCACCACGTCCAGCATTTCGAGGAACGACATGCGGTCGTTGATCTCGTTCGCCCGGTAGGTTTCGAAGCGACCTTCGTCATTCGGGCCGTTCTGACGCCAGACCTTCAGTGTCAGAGACAGGTTCACTTGTAGCTCCTCTGGGTCGGGTGAGCATACTCGAACTCGAGCTGCTCTTTGTGCACCGTCTCCGGCTTTCCGACGCCAGCGAACTCCCAAGCCGCCACGTAGGCGAAGTTCTCGTCGTCGCGAAGCGCTTCGCCTTCTGGTGTCTGGTGCTCTTCGCGGAAGTGCGCCCCGCACGATTCCTCCCGGGCCAACGCATCCCGGCACATCAGTTCGCCCAGTTCCAAGAAGTCGGCCACCCGACCCGCGCGTTCCAGTGATTGGTTGAAGCTCGCGCCGTCTCCCACGATCTTAAGGTTCTTCCAAAAGTTCTCGCGCAGTTCACCGATCTCAGTGATCGCTTTGGCTAGTCCTTCTGCGTTACGCACCATCCCGCAGTAGTCCCAGAGCAGCCGCCCGAACTTGCGATGGTAGTAGTCAACGCTGTGCTCGCCTTTGATGCTCATCAGGCGGCTGATCCCCTCGCGTACCCCTTCTTCCGCTTCGCGGAACGCCGGATCGCTGGTCGAGATCGGTGTTGTGCCCAGTTGGCTGGCCAATTCGCCTGCGATCGTGGTTGGGAGTACGAAGTACCCGTCAGCGAGGCCTTGCATCAACGCGCTCGCGCCAAGCCGGTTGGCGCCGTGGTCCGAGAAGTTCGCCTCACCGGCGACGAAGAGTCCGGGGAGATTGCTCATCAGGTTGTAGTCCACCCAGAGACCGCCCATGGTGTAATGCACGGCCGGGTAGATGCGCATCGGCGTGTTGTACGGGTCGTCACCGGTTATCTTGGCGTACATGTCGAACAAGTTGCCATAACGCTGCTCAATGGTAGCCCTGCCCAGGCGCGCAATCGCCTCCGCGAAATCGAGATAGACGCCGTTGTGGATCGTGCCAACGCCGAACCCGTCGTCCACCACTTTCTTGGCGGCCCGCGAGGCGACATCCCTGGGGACGAGGTTCCCGAAAGATGGGTACCGGCGTTCGAGGAAGTAGTCCCGCTCCGCGTCCGGGATGTCGCCCGGTTCGCGCGTTTCGCCCTTGACCGAGGCAGTCCAAACGCGCCCGTCGTTGCGCAGGGACTCGCTCATCAGCGTCAGCTTCGACTGGTAGTCGCCGCTCACCGGGATGCACGTTGGGTGAATCTGCGTAAAGGACGGGTTGGCGAAGTAGGCCCCCTTGCGATGCGCTCGCCAGGTGGCGGTCACGTTGCAGCCCTTCGCGCCCGTGGAGAGGTAAAAGGCGTTGTTGTAGCCGCCGCTCGCGAGGACAACGGCATGAGCAGAATGCGATTGGATTTCGCCGGTCACCAGGTCTCGAACGATGACACCAGCGGCGCGACCGTGGACCACCACCAGGTCCAGCATTTCATGGCGAGTGTGAAGTTCGACCGAACCCAGCTCGACCTGGCGCATGAGCGCCTGGTAGGCGCCCAGCTCGAGCTGTTGCCCGGTCTGGCCCCGTGCGTAGAAGGTTCGCGCAACCTGCGCCCCACCAAACGATCGGTTGTCGAGCAGCCCGCCATATTCGCGCGCAAACGGCACACCCTGCGCTGCGCACTGGTCGATAATGTTGACGCTGATCTGCGCCAACCGGTACACATTCGCCTCTCGCGAACGGTAGTCGCCGCCCTTGATGGTGTCGTAGAACAGCCGGTAAACGCTGTCGCCGTCGTTTTTGTAGTTCTTTGCCGCGTTTATGCCACCCTGGGCAGCAATGCTGTGCGCCCGCCGCGCACTGTCCTGAAAACAGAAGGACTTGACGTCGTAGCCCTGCTCGCCCAGCGTGGCCGCAGCCGCGCCGCCAGCAAGTCCCGTCCCGATCACGATCACCGAGAACTTGCGCCGGTTCTGAGGTGCGACAAGCTTCGAGTTGAACTTATGGTTATCCCACTTCTCCGCTAGGGGTCCTTCGGGGATCTTTGCATCGAGTGCCAAGGGTCAGTCCCCCCCAACTGCGTTTGCTGCGACGGCTATCGTGCCACTGAGAGTGGATGGCGTCTGGGTGCTCATCGCTTCGTCCTTGGGTTGCAGAGGTTCATCGAGCGCGCCGCTGATGAAGGCAAGCGGGATCGAGACGTTGCCGATGACGATGATCGCGGCGAACGTCTGAGCGAAGCGTTTGCGCCAAATGTTGAACCGTGGATTGTTTAGCCCCAGTGATTGGAACATGCTCCACGCGCCGTGATAGATGTGAATTCCGAGCAGAATGTTGGCGACGACGTAGACCACCGCTACCGGCCAACGCTCTGGTGAGAAACTGTGCCAGAGGTTGCGGTACGGCTGTTCGTCTACGAAGTCCTGGTGGACGGCGTGCCAGCCCCAGGTGATGTCCATCAGGTGGAAGAGCACGAAGAATCCGACGATCACGCCACTCCACCGCATCGTACGTGCCGCATACGTAGCGGCCGAGTAGTTCCGGCCGCCCTGGTAGCCGATCGGGCGCGCCTTGCGGTTGAGGATTGTGAGCGTGGTGGCGGCGTGAATGTGGAAGATGAACGACAGGATGAGGCCAGCTCGCAGGATCCAGAGGAACCCGGTGTGCGGCAGAATCGGCTCGCCGATCGTGCGCAAGTAAAGGCCGTAGGCGTTCAGGTGTTCTTCGGCGTCCGGGACGAAAACCTTCAGGTTCCCAATCATATGTACGAGCACGAAGCCGAGGAGGACAATGCCCGTAACCGCCATCACGGCCTTCTTGCCAACCGCCGAACCGTAGAGGTCGAGGATCCAGAAGCTGGGTTTTCGTTTTTCGCGAACCGCGGGGATGGGACGCGAAGAGTTCGGCCCGCCTTGGCTAGGGCTTAACAATCTGACCTCCTCCGGTCCTCGAAGAAGTTCTGCTGAATCGGCCCTTGCAGCCAATCGCGCCCAACCTGACCTTTTCAAATCCTACGCCCGCACTTGAGTGCCTTCAATCGGGTCGTATACATTACAGCTATAGATTGTTTCCTCATCGATAGACGCAACGGCGGTTTCTCGACGATTTGGCGTCCTACAGACCGATCGAGCGCGCCCACCGAAGGATCCCAATGACGGACTTGGCGTCGCAGATCTCTCCTGAATCGATTGCCGCCAGCGCTTCGCCGGCCGTTCGGATTTCGACCTCGATGTCCTCGTCCTCATCGGCCGCCAGCCGGCTGGCCCGCAGCTTCGTGCAGACAAACAGGTGGATGTATTCGGTTGTGTAGCCGGGGGCGACGTAAAATCCACCCAGCGGCATGATCGCCTCAGGAAAGTGCCCCACCTCCTCCTGAAGTTCCCGTGAGACCGCGGCGAGCGGTTCCTCGCCAACCTCCAGTGTCCCTGCCGGAAGCTCCAGCAGCCGTTTCCCCGCAGCGTGCCGATACTGCGTTACCAATAGCAATCGCCCATCATCAGTTACCGGGGCCATGCAGACGGCGCCGGGATGCAGCAATGTCTCGCGCACCGCGATGACGCCATCAGCCATTTCAATGCGGTCGAGATTCACGTCGAACAAACGGCCTGAGTAGACGATCTCGCGCGAGAACAGTTTGGGTAAGTCGGTCATACACACGACGATAGCGGGGCCGCTCGCGCCACGCACTCTGGTGAGCGGCGACAGCGACCAAGTTTGGTGGGCTTGTTACACTTCCACTATGAAACGAGCCAACACCCGGACCGTCCGCGCGGGCACCGTCACCATAGGGGGCGGCAGCCCGATCGTCGTCCAATCGATGTGCGCCACGCGCACCCAGGACGTGGAGGCCACCGCCGCCCAAACCCGCATGCTCCACGAAGCTGGCGCTGGACTGGTCCGCATCGCCGTTGACAACGTCAAAGACGTCGAATGCCTCGCCACAGTCCGCGGCATGGTCCCCGAGGCCAACCTCGTGGTCGACCTCCAGGAGAACTACCGCCTCGTCAC
>JBDUAL010000079.1:0-6974 GCA_040004685.1 Anaerolineaceae bacterium
CCAGGCTAATGCTCGCAAACAGCAACTCGGCGGCCAGCAACGAACGCCAGGCGAACGACCAGCCAAGCTTCAAACCCTGCACCATCGAAGGCAACATGCCCGGCAGCACCACGTAGAGCGTCTGCTCCCACCAGCGCCCGCCGAACATGCGCGAAGCTCGCAGTTGCAACGGAGGTATGCCGAGCACCCCGGTGCGCGAGGAGATGGCGATCGAGTTCACCGAACCCATCAGCACGACGAAGATGACCGCTCGTTCGTTCAATCCAAACCAGAGCAGCGCCAATGGGAACCATGTGACGCTGGGAAGCGACTGCAGGCCCAGGACGAGTGATCCCAGCGTCTCATCGACCCATTTTAAGCTCCCCATGGCAACCCCAACCGCCAGCCCGATCAGGATGGAAAGCGAATACCCGATCGCCATTCGCCGCATCGTTACCTTGCCCGCTTCCCAGAGCTCCCCGTTTTCGAGGTTGAAGCGCAGCGCCTCGTACACATCGCGCGGGCCGGGGAAAACGTACGGTGGCCACACTTCGGCGAGGTAGACGAGTTGCCAGCTGCCTAATAGTCCGAGATAGAAGGCCGCGATTCGCACAGCCTTCCAAGGCACGCGTGCGGTCAGCCGCTTCCTTGCTCCTCCTGAGGGCGAAACAGCGCCGGCCGCGGTGCTCATATCGTCCACCGTTCCCCTGATCCCGCCGCCAGGTGGTCCGGGTTGCGCAACTCCTCACGGATGTCTGCCGAAAGATCGACGACACCATGCGAATCCGGGCTTCGGGGGTGTTCCAGGCTGATCCTGATCTCCCGTTTGATCCGGCCTGGCGAAGGAGACATCACGATCACACGGTCGGCCAGCAGCACCGCCTCCCGCACGTTGTGTGTGATGAACAAAATCGTTTTTCCCGTGCGTTGCCAGATCGACTGCAACTCTTCCTGCAACACGTCGCGCGTCTGGGCATCCAGTGCGGCGAACGGTTCGTCCATCAACAGGATCTTCGGGTCTACAGCAAGGCTCCGGGCAATCTGAACGCGCTGCTTCATACCGCCCGATAGCTCGTGCACGAATGCCCGCTGGAACGCCTCAAGCCCAACCAGCTTCAGGTATTCGTTCGCCCGGTCCCGCCGCTCCTTCTTCGCTACCCCGGCCAGCTTCAAGCCGAACTCGATGTTCGCCCGAACGTTCATCCACGGGAACAACGCCGCTTCTTGGAACACCACCACCCGGTCCGGCCCGGCGCCCCGGATTGGAGTCCCGGAAGTGAGGACTTCGCCCTCGTCCGGCGCTTCGAACCCCGCCACCACGTTCAGCAGCGTCGATTTCCCGCAACCAGATGGGCCCAGCAGGCAGACGAACTCACCCTCGCTAACATCCAGGTTGATGTTGCTCAGGGCGAGAGTGTCCGAACGTTTCGTGTTGTAGCGTTTGCTCACCCCGCGCACCTGGAGCACCGGCGGGCTGACCGGTTCGATCACCGGCCGATCTTCTCGAACCCAGGCTAAACCGCCCGCGCGAGCCGTCATTCGGTCACCGGCGGCAGATGCAATTCAGCCAAGACCTCGTTCAGGATACTAAGCGCGTAGATCCCTTTCAGGTTGGGCTCCCGCCTCCCCAGTAGGCCCGCGTCGTAGGCATCCTTCGCCGACTTCGCCAGGCTGGGGGCAATCGGGTCGTAGGTGAACGTCAGGTTCTTCCATGCCCCGTCGATGGTCTCCGAACTGAGCGCCTTGCCCGTCAGCTGCTCAATCCCCTTGTTGACGAGTTCCTTGGCCCTCTCAGGGTTCGCGTTGATGAACTGCGTCGCCTTCACCTCCGCCCTCACCAGCCGTTCAACGGCCTTCGGGTTGTCCTTCAGGAACGTTGCGCGAACGATGAGCTGCGTGGTAACGAATTGTCCGTTCGGCCAGAGAGCCTTTTCATCGAGGAAGACCTTGCCGTTAGCCTCAAGGATCAGGCGGGTCGCCCACGGCTCGGGTGCCCAGGCACCGTCGATCTCGCCCTTCTGAAAGAGCGTCAACTGGTCAGCGTTCGCCGTCGGAAGGATGGTTACGTTGCCGCCGTCCTCCTTAGGCTTCAGGCCATTCTTCAGAAGGTAAGAGCGGAGGGCGACATCTTGTGTGTTCCCAAGCTGCGGCGTGGCAATCTTCTTGCCCGCAAGATCTTTGGCCGAATTGATGTTCGCCTGCGGACGGACGATGAGCAGCGCGCCACCGCTCGCGGCGCCCGCCACAATCCGCACCTCGTCGCCGTGCGATCTCTGGAACCCGTTTATCGCCGGGTTCGGCCCAACGAAGGCGGCGTCCAGTTCGCCCGCGAACATCGCTTCGATCGCGGCTGGGCCGGCATTGAAGATTTTCGTCTCAAGTTTGACATTCGCACCCAGGTCGGCCTGAAAGCTGCCATCGGAAACGCCCAACACTGCCGGGGCGTGCGTTACGTTCGCGAAGTAGCCAAGCCGCAGCGTCATCGGCTTTTCGAGCCCTTCCGTACCGGTCGATGCCGAACCGCCGCCGCCGCAGCCAAGGGCCAGCGCCGTCGCAACCGGAATCAGGAGAGCGAGCAGGATCGAAAACCTGGATCGGGTCACGCTTGGATCACCCCTCACAACAGAAAAGGTCTCCCAGCGAATTCCGGGAGGCCCCCGGGCGGCTGGTCAGCCATGCTCGCTGGGTCCTGCGGACTAACTCCGAAAGCTCGTCATAACCGCTTCTTCTCCGTTGTATCGATCCGGACAATGTCGCCGTCCTGCACCGCCAATTGAATGGTCCCGTGCCGTCGGCGCCGAAGGGACGCCAGCACCTCAACGATCACGGCTCGTTCCATGGACGTAAGGCCGCGATCGGTCGCATCCGCGAGCTCCGAAGTCCACCGTGGCAGGTAGGGTCACCGCTTGGTTCATTCATGACTTTATCAGTAGAGAATATCAGGAAAGCTCGAAGCAGCAACGTGAGGACCCGCTTGGGTCGCGCCAGTCGGTCGTTTCCACTCCGCTGGAACGGTGAAAATTGCGGGTTGCGCCGGTATTGCTACTATTCGTTCCGTGTTGAGACGAGGCTGGGCGTTCCGGCGAGGGGAGGTAGCCTCGGCTGCCGCTTTAGCCGTCGTCGATGCCCTCGCCGCGCCGCCAGACTATCCCGCCCCCGCCGTTCAACTCGCCGCGGCCAGCGTCTCGCTGGTCACCCCGACCCAACCCGCGCCCCAAGGGCCGTCCCGGCTGATCACCAAGAGGCGAGTCGTGCTTGCTTTCGCGTTTCTTGGCATCGTCGGCCTCGTCGCGGTTTACACTCAGAAAGACAAGGTTGCTCCGCAGGTCGCTGATACCGGCCGGACCGTCGTCGGCGACGAAAACTGGGCGAAGGTCGAAAGCTACTTCTTCCAGGTCGAAGATCGCATCGCTAAGGCGAAGTACCGCGTCCTTGGCGGCCAAACCAACCCGTTTGCGACCAGCGTTGAGGTCGAATTCGTGCCCCGCGTGGAGGCCCGCACGTGGAGCTACTACATCGGCCCGCTTCTCGCCGCCCCGGGGCTCACCGCCGAAGATTTGGCGCCAACGCCACTTGTCCTCCCCAAGACAACCCCGCTTCGGGACAACCTTGAAGCTGGAGAAGGTATTTGGACGACTGCCGGGCTTCCCCGCTCTGCGCCGAACGACGTTCTCATGGCCAAGACGTTTGTCCGCCCGGACAAGTCTCGGCCCTACGCCCTCGTCGGCGTCTTGCTGATCGATAGTCGACGTATTCGGCTCAACATGACCGGTGGAACCGTTGATCCCGGCGGCGACCGAGGCGTCAAGGGTCCCGGAATCATCCCTTCCGAAGCGCAGTCGAAACTGCTCGTCGCGTGGAACGGTGGCTTCAAGGGTCCCCACGGAAGCTACGGAATGATCGCAGATGGCAAGGAGTACCGCCCAATGCGGGCCGGCCTGGCCACGGTCTGTTCGTACAAGGACGGCGCCGTAAGGATGGGTGAGTGGGGAACAGACCTCACCGCCACTGATACCATCGCCGCTTGTCGCCAGAACGCTGTGCTCCTCGTCAAGGATGGACAGGTCAGCAAGCGCACCGCTGAAGGCAATGACACCTGGGGCTACGTGGCGGTCAATTCCGCCGAGTTCATCACCTGGCGTTCGGCCGTCGGCATGACGAAGGACGGGAGCTTGCTTATTGCTGCCGGCAACTCCTTGAGCGCCGCCACGCTCGCATCGGCGCTCTGGGCGGCTGGCGCCTACACCGCTATGCAACTCGATATCAACAGTCCGTACGTGCTCCTCAGCCAGTTCTACCAGCAGCCCGATGGCACGCTCCGCGCGGTACGGTTCATGGACAACATGCCCGATTCCCCGGCCCGGTTCCTCAAGACTCAGGAGCGCGACTTCATGTGGGTCACGCTGGACGAAGTTCGCTGGCCCTAACGCCTCACAGGCCCGGTTGATTCCAAGACTGGTAGGTGATCGCCAGCCCGGCGAGTGTGATGCCGAGCGCGCTGACCAGCGGCAATGCCGCCGCCGCCCGGCTGAACCCCGGCCTTTCCAACAGGCCGGTTGCGCCGAATCGGCCTGTCAGCCTCTTGCCGACCGTCAATGCAATCCCGATCGACGTCAGCACTAGTGCCAGGCCAAGTGAGAAGGCCACGATCAGCAGCATCCCGAATACCACCTGGCCCAACGAAATCGCCGTCAACATCACCACGATTGCTGAGGGACAGGGCAGCATCCCACCGGCGACGCCCAGTGTGAGCAGGCTTCGCCGCGAAACCTTGCCCTCAACCTTAGCCTGCGTTTGCGCGCATGGGTGCTCGTGGGCCTCGTCCTCGGCATGTTCGTGCGGCTCGTGTTCGCGCAGATGTGACTCTAAGAGGTGCGAATGTGACTTCCCGAAAAGCCCATGCCGGTGCCCGCTTTCGCTCGATGGCCGGTATGCCCGCCAGAGCCGGTTAGCGAGCAGAGTAGCGCCCATGATCACGACCGTAGCGCCCGAGGCTACGCCCAGGTAGAGATAAAGCGTCTCCGGCAGGATGAAGGCGGACGCTGAGAGCGTGATGAAGCCCAACAGGTACACGGTCGAGGTATGCGTGGCGGTCACAGTAAGCCCGAGCGTCAAGGCATCTTTGGGTGTGCCTTTGCTCCCCACCAGGTAAGCGGCTACTACTGTCTTGCCGTGGCCAGGCCCGAGGGCGTGGAGCGCGCCGAACCCGAACGCTGCGAGGAAGCTGAGGATGATGATCCCCAGAGACCGGTCGTGATGAAGCAGTCCAGCGAACCCGGAAGTCACCCGCCCAGTCGTCGCCTTCTGCACCGTCACCTGGATTGGAGCAGGCTCGCCCGTCCCGGCGCTCCAACTAAACGTCGCATTGCGCACATCGGGCGCCGACTTCAACGTCTCCGCCGGATAGTTCAATAGCGCGCCGCTGATATCGACCGTCAGCCGCTGCTCGACGTTGATGACGGCGCCGTTCGATGGCCGCACGACGATCTCTTTCCAACCCGCCCTTTCCGCAAAGTTCGTATCGATGAACGAGATCACCACGGACCCACTTAAGCCCTCTGGTATTTGCCCGTTGTAGACAACGGCGAGCCGCGTCGTTTGGAGGCCGCCCTGTCCGGGCAAGAGCTGAATCGATGTCTCAACCGCACTTGTGACGACCCTTTTGCCGCCGACGCTGAGCGCGAAGTTGTTAGCCAGCGCCTCCCGCTCTTTCGCGGCGTAGCCATCGAGTTCGGTCTGCGATGCCGTGCCATCGCCGTCCCGGTCGATTTCGCCGATGAGCTGGAATGTCGGGATCTCAGCCATGTCCACAACGTAGTGAATCTGCACGGCATCTTTGTAGACCTCGAGCCGTGTGTAGCGGTTGATCGTGAAGTTGCCCAACGGGTGAGCGTAGGCCGTCCCGTGTGGGAGCAGGGGTAGCGCCGCCACCAGGGCAGCCACCAGGACCACGCTCGCCTTGAGCAGGCGGCTGCGGATGAGAATTCGAACCGTCACTTCGCCCCCTTCAGGGACTGCAGGGCAGCCTTCAGCTCCGCGGCGTGCTGCACCGAAAACTTGGGATTCAGGTCGAATGCTTGCTGGAGAAGCAACCGCGCCGTGACAGCATTACCCCGCGCCAATTCGATCATTCCCGAATGAAAGAGGAACGTCGGGTCTTTGGTCCCCAATCGCAACGCTTCCGCCGATTTCGTTGCCGCATCATCGAGCCTGCCCGCCCGGAAGAGCGCCCAGGCGTACAGATCGGTGGCTGCGAGCGAAGGTCGCTCAGCGTACGCTAGGCGCGCCTGCTCCAACGCCGAGTTCACATCCCCGCCATGATCCACCGCAAAGGCGATTAAGGTCAGGTCGTTGCGGATCCCATTGGCCGCGAACAGCTGGTCAAACGCGCCGACCAGGGCGAATTGGCGTCCCGCCTCCGCGGACCTGCCAGCCCGCTGATAAACATCGCCGAGCGCCGCAATGAACTGCGGCAACGGAACTCTGGCGGTCGCTTTGGTGTAGAGCTCAATCGCGCGGGCGTCATCGCCCTCCGCCGCAGCTACCAGCGCCAGCCCAGCTTGGGCGAAGTTGTAAGCTGGATACACGCGAAGCGCCATCTCGAACTCAACCTTCGCTTCCGAAAACCTGTTCGCCATCGTCAGCAGGTTGCCGAGCTGCACTCGCGCCCATGCCGAGTTCTCCGGTGCATCAGTGCGTTCGGCGTCGATCGCCGCGCGCCAGAATTGCTCTGCGAGCGGAAGGTTCCCGCGAATCTCGGCAAGCGTAGCCTGGCGGCTGAAGGCCGCGAACCCGGGTGACTTTTCGAGGTAGATTCTATAGTTCTCCGCTGCTTCGTCGTATCTGCCGAGCGCGATCTGGGAGTCGCCCAGGATGGCTAGCGCATCAGCGCGGCTTGGGATCACCGCGTGAGCCTGCGAGGCCAGCGTTTCCGCCACCGCAAAGTCGTGCTGGGCAATCCGAACTAGTGCCAAATTCACCAGTCCCGCGTAGTC
>JBDUAL010000080.1:0-6814 GCA_040004685.1 Anaerolineaceae bacterium
CAATCTCGCCGAGACGGAACTCGACGTTGGTTGCGCCCACCTTGCCGGCGTTCTTGCGGGCAAGGGCGATCATCTCGGGAGTCATGTCCACGCCGAAGACCTGCCCAGTTTCGCCCACCATCTTGGCGGCGAGGAAACAATCGATGCCCCCGCCGGAGCCGAGGTCAAGCACCACCAGGCCGGGGGTAAGCGCGGCGATCGCCGTCGGGTTGCCGCACCCAAAGGCGACGTCGGTGACGGTGCTGGGCAGGTCGCTGACGTTGGTATCGGCGTAAAGGCGAGCGATGTTGGTGATTTCGACATCGATCGATTCGTCGCCGCAACACGAAGACGCCTCGGCGCTGGGAGCGCAACAGCTGGCGGCGACGCTGACCAGCGGGATCTCATCGGCGCGGTCGAGCACGGGCTTGACGCGTCCACCGTAGGCTTTGGAAACCTCGGCGCGGATTTCGTCGTTGGTTCGGGTGGTCATGAATTTCTCCTTCGTAAAAATACGATTTGGTTTGCTTCGTAAAATTACGATGGACGGAGTGAGATGTCAAGGGGCTGGGTTACTAACTCGTCCCCAGGCTGCGAACCGTTGTCCGACCCCTTGCCCTCACCGCCATCGAAATTTTACGATGTGCGTACAACTATGAAGACCATTGACGGGCTGACCACTGAAGAGGAACGCGCGGCGGCGATCTTCCGCGCGCTCGGCAACCCCGCCCGCATTCGCATTGTGACCGAGCTGGCGCGACGCAACGCCTGCGTAGCGGGAGACCTGGTGGACGTGCTGCCGCTGGCTCAATCGACCGTTTCGCAGCACCTTAAGGTGCTGAAAGAGGCGGGAATTGTGCGCGGCGTGACCAATGGCGACAACGCCTGTTACTGCCTGGAGCCGGACGTGGTGCGCTGGCTGGCCGCGTTCTGCACGGACATCTGCTGTCCTCCTGGGCTGGGTGAGTCGCTTTCGGCAAACGCCGTCTGCTGTGACTGAGCCGCCACGTTTCGAGGGCGACGCATGGTGTTTCGGCTGCGGACCGTCGAACACGGGCGGGTTGCACCTTCAGTTCTTGGTCACCAGCCCCGGGGTCGTGGAGTGCGAATACACCGTCCCGGCGCATCTCTGCGGGCGGCTCACCGTGGTCCACGGCGGGATCCAGGCAACCCTGCTTGATGAAGTGATGGGCAAGGCGGTGCAGGTGGGGCTGCCTGCTGAGCTCGCTGGCCGGCGATCGGTAACCGCTGCCTTCTCCGTGCGCTACCGCAAGCCAGCGCCCATCGGCGAGCCGCTGACCGCGCGAGGCGAATTCCTGCGAATCGAAGGGCCGAACGTGTTCGTTGGCGGCGTGCTAGCGGACAGTGCTGGCAACGAGTTGACCACCGCTGAGGCACGCTGGCGGCTGCTGGACGACATGCGGTAGGCGTCGGCGCCAAAGCTGAAGCGGCGGCCCATAGCGAACGAAAGCTTGACGCGTTGCTGGCCCGCACCACGGCCCTCGATACGATGTTCCTGTTCGCCACGGAGGGTTTAGATGCGCAAACTGTTGGTCCCGGGGCTGTTCCTTGCCCTGCTGTTGCCGGTGCTGGCCGCTTGCGGAGACGGCGACTCGACGACTACTTCGGCCAAGGACTCGACGACTCCCGGCGCGACGGCCAAACCAGCGAACCTGCCCGCTGGCTGGAAACCGTTCAACGAAGGCGACTATAGCGGCGGCATCGCCCCCGCCTGGGAAGCGACTCTGATCGACGGCGCCGAGCTGCTGAAACCGGGCTCGACGGCCGCCAACGCACTCCCCCTGGAGTTCCGCGACCAGGTGATCGCCGCCGCCCAGCAGGGCCGGTTCAAGGAAACACTGTTCGTCTTCCTTTCCAAGACGCCGGGCAAAGCTTCGAACATCAGCATGGTCAGCTGTCTCCCTGGTTCGCAGACGATCATCGAGCTGCAGAAGCAGTACGACACTGGCCAGGTGAAACACTCCGATGCGGGCGCCGTTCCCTACGCCGGCAAACAGACGCCATTGATCAAAGTTGACCGCAATCCGGCGTTTGATACCTACCAGGCGATCGCTCAGGGCGAAACCTGTTACACCGTGGTCACGCTGACAGTGGCCAAGGGCGACCCCGACCGCCTGCCGGACTTCAAGCGCTTCATGGCTTCTCTGCAACTGAAGAAGTAACGGCTGGGCCGCGTATAGTCTGGAGATTGGCGCAGAACGCGCGCGGAGAGCTTGCAATGCGAATCGGCCTGGTCCTGGCGATGCCTGGGGACACAACCCCATTGCACGGTTTGGTAGAGAAGACGGCGCAGGCCGAGGCCGCTGGCTTCGCTTCGGCGTGGTTGCCGCAGGTCATGGCGATTGATGCGCTAACGATGTTCGCCATGGCTGGATCGCAGACAAGCACCCTCGAACTCGGCACGGCGGTCATCCCCACCTATCCGCGGCACCCGACCGCGCTCGCCTGCCAGGCCCTCACCACGCAGGCGGCAACGAACGGCCGGCTGACGCTGGGCATCGGACTGAGCCATAAAGTCTTCATCGAAAGCGCGCTCGGGCTGGATTACAGCCGCCCCGTGCCGCACATGCGCGAGTATCTGACAGTCCTGAACGGCCTGCTGGCGGGCGAAGCGGTTTCGTTCAAGGGCGAACTCTACCGAGTGACGGCGCAGGTGGCGGTGCCGGAGGCGACGAAGCCCCCTGTGTTGGTGGCTGCACTTGGCCCGGCGATGCTGAAGCTCACCGGCCGCATGGCCGATGGGACGATCACCTGGATGGGCGGCATCCCTTACCTGCGCGATGTTGCCGTACCGGCGATCACCGCCGCCGCAGCCGAGGCGGGGCGCCCGGCGCCGAGAATCGCTGCGATGGTACCCGTAGTGGTCACCTCCGACGGGTCCGCTGCCCGCGAGGCACTGAACGCAACCTACCGGATGTACGGCGTGCTGCCTTCGTATCGCGCAACGCTGGACCGCGGCGGCGCCGCCAACCCGGCTGATGTGGCAATCATCGGCACGCAGAACGAGGTGGAAGCGCAGCTCAAGGAGTACGCGCAGGTGGGAGTGACAGACTTGAACGCGGTCCTCACTGCCGGCCCGGCGGGCAACCTGGAAGCAACCTACGAACTGCTGGGGTCGCTCGCGGGACAGCCGGGGCGGTAGCCTGGTGCACCCAGCCTACTTTGTGTAGGTCTTGCCTTCGGCCACGGCTTTGACGATCGGCTCCATGATGTTGCGCGCCACCGGGCCCTCCCAGCGGTCGAAGATCGTGCCCTTTGAATCAATGACGTAAACGTACGGCTCGGACAGGCCGCCGTCCGCGCGGACCAGCCATTCAGTCGCCGTTTCGTTCAACTGTTTCTTGTCGAAGTTCTTCCAGATTTCGATGTGGACGAAGTCGACTTTGTCTTTGTAGTCCTTCTGGAGCGACTCAACTTCTTCGTTCACGGGGCCGCAGAATCGCGAGGTGCAGAATGCTGGCGTCGAGAAGACGACGACAACCGGACGCCCGGCGGCGATCGAATCCTTGATTTTCACATCGTGCATGTCGTTGGGCGGGGTGCCAGAGTCGATCAGCTTGATGTCCGTGACGTCTTTTTTTGTCAGGTTGTCGCTCTTTTTGGCGGGCATCCCGGGGGCGAGGATGGCCGACTTGGCGGACACATCGAAGCCCACTGAGGAAGTGCCTTTGACTCCGTCCTTCAGCTCTGCCTGGACAACGATTCCCCAGCCGCCGGCGTGGTCGAAGGTGACCGGAGCGTAGTAGCCAACGCGGCCTTCATCCTGGCCACCATGAGTGTGCGTTTCCCCGTCGGCGTGGGTGACGGTGACGATCGGGCCTACGCCCGGGGCGCTTGCGGTGGCGTCCACCGTGAATACCGGCTTCGGATTCGAAGGATCTCTCAGGTCGTAGAAAGTCGCTTTGGCCTTCGCCCCGCCCTGTGGGTTGTCTTTCTTATCGGTGATGCCAAAGACGAAGTTGTTCTTGCCGACGAAGAAATCGGAACCGGCGATGACGACGTTGATCTGGTTCCGCTGATCAACGGGGACGTTCTTGCCGGGGTCGCTGGAAGGCGGAAACGCGGTTGGCCTGGCTTCGGCCGTTGTGGGAGCGCCATCATCCCCACCGCAGGCGGTGACCAGCACCATCAGAGGGAGAGCAAGGGAAGCGAGCAGAAACGGCAATCGGCGCATCAACTCCGAGTGTAGCGCCCGGGTGGGCTAGAAAAGAGCAAGGCCGTTAGCGCTGGCGAAGCTTGAGCGTGACGATCTCAACGGGCTGACCGCCGAGTTCGGCCTTGTAGGGCTCCTCACCGCGCAGGAAATCGAACGTCCGCTTGCCGCGCGCAATGCAGTCGCGGATTGCGTAGACCTTCGAAAGCAGCCCGGCGGCAAAGGTCGAGAACGCCCGGTCATAGCCACTGTTATAGAGGAAGGCGGTTTCTGCGGATTCGAACGCAAGCGTCATAGCGATCGTCACGCCGTCGAGCTTCAGGCTGGAGAGTCGCAGGAGCCCGAGGCCCGCGAAGGTGGCCGCAAGGTCGCGAAAGAAGCCCTCCATCGCCGGCGTCAGGAACTCATCCTTGTCATCCCGGCTGGCGCGCATCAGTTCCAAGAAGTCTGCCATCTGCGCGGATACGTTGGCCGAGCCGGTGGCACTTTCGAAACTGACCGTGCCCGCCGCGGCAAGGTTGCGCAGCTTGCGGCGAATCTCGTGCCGGGCGTGCCTGGAAAGCGCGGCAAGGTACGCATCGAAGTCCGCCGGGAGCGCCATCTGTGGGCTCACCGCTTCGGCGATTCGCTCCGCCCGCCAGCCCATCGGCGCGGCGACCTCCGCCAGGGCCGCCGCGAACGGGCCATCCCCGCGCAGCCCCCAAAGTTGAACCTCGCGCGTCAGATCTTCCGTCAGCCACTCCAGCAACCCGGCGGCGACCACCTCTTCGTAACCGGGGGCGAGGAGGGGGCCGGCGTAGTCGCGCACATTCGCGTCTCCGAGCGTGCGCGCTTCGCCGCTCGCTATATCAAGCGCGGCCACGCCGACGAGCTGCTCATCTACGCGGAACGAAAGGAAGACGAGGGCAGCCTGAGTGCCGAGGTGCCGAAGCCAGGTTTCGTGCCAGGCCGGGTGGGTGAATGGCGTTGCCCCCGGGACAGCAGCGTGCAACGTCTCCCATTCCGGGCGGAGCGCAGCAAAATCCTCGGAGGTGATCATCGGGCCCGAAGGACGGCGGTGCTTGCGTCCCTCGGGCGGGGAGGCTTTGGATCCTGGTTCCACAGTGCTGATTCTACGGCGACCGCCAGCTCAGGGTTGAACCGTTGGACGCTTCGCCCCGTGCCGGTTAGGGAGTGGTGATCAGGGTGGCGAGAAAGTCGCCGAGGCGCAGGTGGGCGAAGGCTGGGTGAACGAACCGCGCATCGGCATTGACGGTGTACGAATTTTGGCGGCCAACTCGCCCGGTCCGGACCATGTGCGCCTGGGAAAGATCCTTGATCACGGTGTAGAGCGTGCGCTCCGACAACTCGAGCAGTCCCGACATCTCACGGAGCGTGGAGTGAGGGTTCATGGCAAGGAAGAAGAGGACGAGCCCGTGCGGGCTGAGCAACGTCCAGTTGGGCCTCGCCGATCCCGGTTCCTCGAACGAATCTGGCCCTGGCAAGGCGTCCTCCTGCTGGGAGTCGACCGACCGGCTTCATTTCTCGACACGCCCGGAGGTGTGAAGACTTCGCGTCGGCGCTCCCAAGTAGCTTAGACCAATAACTGGGGGCCCACACCGTTCCACTGGTCGGCAACAAATTTCCGGAAAAAAGCTGCTGAGATCAGGGTAAATGCCGATGTTGGGAGGGAGACACTCGCGTGAGGGTCTACATCCGACACACTCTCGGGAGGAAACGCATGCCAATACACTATTTCGGTCGTTCTCGCCGTTTCGCGAGCCTTGGGCTTCTTGCCATCGTGGGCGTCGCCACTTTTGGATTTGCCGCGGCCAACACGGTCCCGGCGTCCCAGGCAGGCGACGGTTCCGGTGCGATCAGCGGGTACACGGCCAGCGCCATCAAGTACAACCTCAACACGACGAACCCCGGCAACATCGATTCTGTGCAGTTCACACTGGACTCCGCGCCGCCGGCCGGCTCGACGATGAAGATCAAGCTCGTGAGCGCGGGTTCCACCTGGTACACCTGCACGAACGTCGGGACCGCCTTGACCTGCCTAACCACCTCGCCGGTGGCCACCGTCTTGGCCGCGGACCAGCTGCGCGTGGTAGTCGCGAACTAGCGTCCGCGACAGCCTGAGACCAGGGGAGGGGGAGAGCCAGTGCAGCCACATCGCCGCTTGATCACGTGGGCCGCTGCAATCTCCCTCCTCTTGCTCGTTCTTGGCGGGTGGCTCGTGTTCGCCCCGGTGCAGCTGGGCGGCGGCACCTCCTACGTAATCGTCACCGGCAACAGCATGGAGCCCCGCCTGCACGCCGGCGATCTGGCTCTCGTCCGCGAGTCTTCCAGCTACCACGTTGGCGAGGTCGTCACCTACCGCCACCCCGACATCGGTAATGTCATTCACCGGATCCTGGGGAAAGATGACGGTCTCTACCTGTTTCGCGGCGACCACAACGACTTCACGGATCCTTACCACCCCGCAGAGGCGGACCTGGTTGGCCGGCTCTGGATCAGCGTCCCGGCGATTGGCGGCTGGCTGAGTCACCTCCGTTCCCCGTTCGTCGTTGCCGGGCTGGCCATCGCTGCGGCCGCCGGCGTGGGCATGTCCACTACGGCGAACAAGAAGAAGAAAGGTCACCAGGGCCTCCAGCGAGCGGGCTGGCAGCCATGGAGGTC
>JBDUAL010000081.1:0-6810 GCA_040004685.1 Anaerolineaceae bacterium
GCGCACCATGGAGAGCGATATCCCCGCGCCGGGCAGGACTTTGCCGGGGAAACCAACTTCACTTTCGATCTGGGTGAATGGCGGCCCGGAGATGGCGAACGTCAGCCTCTGGGCGAGAATACGGGAGGCAAAGGGCCAGTTCATCCTGATTCAACTGGGTGATTTGGATACTGGCAAGACCTGGAAGCAGCTGACCGCAGCGTTCGAGACGAAATTCACCGGAGAGCCGACTTACCCTCTGACCCTCGCCTCTATCCTGGTCAGCGAACCGAGCGGGCGGTTCGGAATCGCCTACCCTCCGGTCTACTTTGACGACGTCACAGTGACCGATGCAGCAGGTACGGCGAGCGTCGCGGAGGACTTCGAAGGGCCTTCTCGATGGTCGTCGTTCGAAACGCGAGACAAGACGCCGGACGTCTTCGCGATTGCAGCCGACCAGGTACACGGGGGAAAGGCGGCGGGGCGGCTTACCTTCCATACGGGTTCGTCGAAGGACCTTCGGGGTATCTTCGTGACCGGTCAGATCACGCCGATCCCGGCGATCGTGAGCAAGAGTTTCGCCAACAGCACCGGGCTACACACCGGCAGCACCGGACTCGCGGTGACAGATAACAACGCGCTCATCCCCATCTCGGTGAAAGGGGAGTTCGACTTGTTTCCGACAACCCAATCGATGATTGGCCCGGTCGTGGTGGTGAACCGGGATCTGATGATGCTCTGGGCCGATACCTCGAACTTCCTGGGCAAAGGCTCGCTGGGCCCGAACGAAGTGTGGCTCTCCCTCACTCCCACTGCCGATCTCGAGGTCGTCAAAACGTCTCTCAAGAAATCAGATTGGGCCCTCGATCGGACTGTCAGCCTTCAAGAGACGCTGCAACGAAACGAGAAGAACCCACTGATCGCCGCCGGTGGAAGTGGCATCCTGCTGTTAGCGTTCGTTGCGGTGATGGCTCTCGTGGCGGTTGGGCTGCTTGCATCGTTGCGAGCGGCCGTGAGCCGTCGGCGGGCCGAGTTCGCGCTAGTCCACGCGATGGGCTTTTCGCGGCTCCAACTCTTTCGCATGCTGGCGCTGGAGTACACAGTGGTCTTCGTCGCGGGTACCGGTGCCGGGGCGATACTGGGTCTCTTCCTCGGTCGTCAGATGCTCACGTTCCTGGACGTGACCGAAACGGGGGCAAAGGTGGAGCCGCCGTTCATCCTGGTCACCGAGTGGCTGTTGGTTGGCGCGGGGCTGGTGCTCGTTTTAGGAATCTTCGTCGCCGCCCTGACTTTGGCGACCCGATCCGTCCACCGCACGTCGGATGCGCAGGCGCTGCGCGTGGAGTGACCTGGCGCCGCCTTTGGCGAACCGGATAGTGCATAGGCTCGTTTCACTGGACTGAAATGAGCGCTGCGGAAAGGGCGGTGCCTGCGGCGGCCGCTTGGGTTGAAGCGAGGCGATCTCCAGCCCGAATAGACGCCGAGTCACCCTGCTCCACGCGGAACAACTGCACGTCTTGCCGCAGTGTGAGCGTCACTTCGCCGGACGGCCCCAGGAGTGATGCTTTCTCATCTACGATACGGACTACCTTGCCGCCGATGACGATACGCTCCGCAGGATCGCGACGCGTTTCCAGGCCACTGAAACCGGACGGCGTTCGAGCAACGCCATCTGCTCCGGCGGCGCCGTGTTCAGGCAGCACAAGAATGGCGCGGATGGAGAAGTTACGCACCTCATCGACTATCCCGATCACGTTCACCCAATCGCCCACCTTCAGTGAGCCTCCATGAATGACGATCTCAATGGACGATGGGCGGGAGACCCGGATATCGGTCCCATCGGCAGAGGCCAGGACGAGCCCGCTTGCATCTGCCTCCTTCACTTCGTAGACGGACACTGGCATGGTGTGCGCTGGGGCACGAAACGTCGGCGGCGGAGCTGGGAGGGTGTCGCGGTTGAGCTGCCAAGCGAGACCCACGGTAGCGGCCACGACGGTTACCATGGTTCCGATGACCAGCGCTGGAAGAAGCCAGGCACGTCGAGAATCGGCCGACGCTTGGACGGTCAAAGCTTCAACCCCAGGAGTTCGCGGGAGATTACCCCGTCACGCACGGTGACGTTCACCCACGTGACCCGGAGCTTGAGCTTCTCTTCGCCGGACTGCACCCAGACCTCATCGCCCTTCTCCCAACGGTAGTCGGATTCGATGGCAACCAGCAGGGCGCCGCGACCGCCGCCAAAGGGGTCCGCTTCGTAGAACTCGGTGTGCATGAGGAGCCTCCTACTGGGCTACCGGCGGAAGTCGTTGGTTCAGCCATTCGGCGATGTCGCCGAGCACATCGAGTCGTTCTGGTTCGTTCAACACCTCATGGTAGAGGCTCTCGTAGAGCTTCAGAGTCTTGTCTGAAGAATGCGAGCGCCGGTGAAACTCTTCGCTCCCTTCGATTGGAACCGGCAGATCGGCCGTCCCGTGCACGATAAGCAAGGGAAGTTGGAAGTTTTCCATTTCGAGCGCGACACGGTCGAGCGCCCGTATTCCCGCCAGCGTGTGGGCAACTGTGGCGCCCCTCCGAAAGACCAGCGGATCCTCCTGGTAGACCCGCACGACTTCTGGGTCGCGGGAGACGGCAGTTGCGGGCAGGCTCGGTAATCTGAGGCGAGGCGCGACCGACATGAGCTTCAGCGCAGCGCGGTGAGGCCGCGAGAGCTTGATGAAATCGGACCCGATCGCGGGGCCGCTGAGAACAACGGCCGCCAGACCCGGTTGGCGCGTGATGACATAGAGGGCAGCAATCCCGCCGCCCATGCTGTGCCCCAGCAGGACCACCGGCAGGCCGGGGTTTCGCCGGCGAACGTTCTTTAGGAAGCGGTGGAGGTCGTTGAGGTATTCGTTGAAGGAGTGAACATGCACGCGGACACCGTCCGACCGACCGTGCCCCCGGAGGTCCAGTGCCTCGACGACGTAGCCCCGGCCGTTGAGGTATGCCGCAACCTGGCTATAGCGTCCGGTGTGCTCGGCGAAGCCGTGGCAGATGGCGACGACACCGCGAGGTTCGCCGACGTCAGGTCGCCACCACTGTTCGTAAATGTGGCGGCCACCGCTGGAGTCGAAGAACGCGTTGCCGGTGACCATCCATGGTCTCTCCTCTGAGGACTGTGCGCGAAGTGTAGACGAATCTCTCGGCAGCCACCCGCGCCCGCGGCGGGGTAGAATCTGCTGATGCTCGTTACCTCCCTTGACCATGTCGTTGTGCCCGTCTCTTCCCTCGCTGACGCCTCACGTCCCTACGAAAAGCTTGGGCTCGTCTTAACTCCGCAGGCTGCGCACCAGGGTATCGGCACCGAGAATCGCGCGTTCTTCGCAGGTTCCGGCGCCGACTTTTACGTGGAGTTGCTTGGTATTCGAGACCGGGCCGAGGCGGAGAGCGCTGGGCGGACGCTCTACCTGGATCGAATGGACAGTGGAATCGCCCGGCTCATGCTCGAAGTGACCGCCATCCATGATGTAGTTGCACAGCTGGACAAGCGAGGCATCGCCACCGAGGTTAGTGCGGTCATGGCAGGCGACGGACGGAAGATCTGCGATGTCGCTCCGATTGATGGCGTGGCCGCCTTGGGGTTCGCGTTGGGCCTTGTGGAGTACGGCGAGTCCCCCAGTGAGCGACATTCTCGGCGAGTCCAAGCCGGGCGATTCGCCCACACCTTTCCGTTGAAGCGCCTCGATCACCTTGCCGCCATCACACCCGACCTCGACCGGGCAACGCGCTTCTGGACGGATGTTCTCGAGGTTCCAGTCTTCGGAGAAGTACGTGGAGGGGGCATGATCATCCGCCAGATGAAAATGGGCGATGCGATCTTCGAGCTGCTCGGCCCGGATGGGCCTGGGAGCCGGCTTCACAGCCGCCCGGCCGGGATCGTTAACATGTGCGCATTCGAGGTGCCAAACTTGGACCAAGCCGTGAGCTCGGCGCGAGAACTGGGGTTCAGCCCCAACGATCCGGCGAACGGCCTGCTTCCCGGGACGCGCGTCGCGACTATTCCCGCGAATGAGATCGCAGGCGTCGGAATGCAACTACTCGAATACGCCTGAGCAGAGGAACCGTCCAATGAAACCAGAAGACAACTACGACATCCAGTGGGTAGGCGAAGCCGAGATCTCGCCAGACGGCAGACACGTGGCGTTTGTGGTCGCGAAGATGGAACGCTCGGACGACAGCTACCGGTCGGCGATCTGGCTGGTTGCCACCGAAGGCGGCGAGCCGCGACAGTTCACGGCGGGAGCGAAGCGGGACTCTGCGCCGCGCTGGTCTCCGGACGGACGGTCGTTGGCGTTTCTCTCGGAACGAGGCGAGGAGAAGCCGCAGATCTGCATCATCTCTGCGTCCGGCGGCGAATCGCGCAAGTTGACCGAGCTCCCGCTCGGGGCGGGAACGCCGATCTGGTCACCTGACGGGAAGAAGCTCGTGTTCAGCGCCAAAACCGGAGAAGCTCCGGATCCGGACACAAAGAAGGCGAAGCCGTACCGCCGGATCACGAGTATGAAGTACCGAGTGAACGGTGAGGGGTTCACGTACGACCACCGGCGCCACCTCTTCGTAGTCGGTGTAGATGGAGGAGAACCTGCGCAACTTACCGACGGCGATTGGGACGATACCCAGCCCACATGGTCACCAGACGCATCGGAAATTGCCTTCATTTCTGCGCGCCACGCTGAGCGGGAGTACGACAGCAACTCCGATCTGTGGGTGGCGCCAGTAGTCGGCGGCGAGGCTCGCCAGATCACCGACACGAGGGGCGGGTGCGGCGCGCCGTCATGGTCGCCGGATGGCACGACCATCGCCTACATCAATCATCCCGTCTGGCCGTCGAATGGAGTGCTGTGGCTCGCTGATGCCGTAGGTGGAAATCTCCGACCCGTTGATCCCACATTCGACCGGGAGACAGGTCTCGGCGTGCCAACCTCGTCGGCGCGTCCGGTTTGGTGCCTCGACGGAAGCTTGCTCTCGGCTGCACAGGATCGCGGCATCGTCGCACCAATTCAGGCAAAGGAGGGGGCTGAGACGGAGTGGTTGAGCGATGAACGCCGAATGGTTAACTGGTTCTCGGTTTCGGCAGACCGGGGGGTGCTGGCGATGACCAGCGCGAGCATTGCCGCGCCTGCAGAGGTAGTGCTGCTGAACCTCAAGACCCGGGTCGCGCGCCAACTGACCAGTCTCAACGCCGCCTTTGTCTTTTCCGCCGGAATCTCTGTAGCTGAACACTTCGTCGTTCCGACGGAGGAGGGCGTGGAGGTCGACTGCTGGGTGATGAAGCCCGGCGGATTCGAAGAAGGGAAGCAGTATCCGGTGCTGTTAAACGTCCATGGGGGACCTTTCGGGCAATTCGGCGAGACGTTCTTCGATGAGTTCCAGGTGTACGCAGGAGCAGGATATGGCGTGGTCTTCTGCAACCCTCGCGGCAGTTCCGGTCAGAGCACGGCGTTCTCCCGCGCTCTTGTTGGGGACATGGGCGGGCCGGACTACCACGACGTGATGACGGCCTTCGAAGCTGCGTTGGGGCGCATGCCGTGGGCTGACCAGGCAAGGTTGGGGGTGATGGGCGGTAGCTACGGCGGCTTTATGACGACCTGGGTGATCGGTCACACGCAACGCTTCAAGGCGGCGATCAGTGAGCGAGCCGTGAACGACTGGTACAGCATGCAAGGCGCCAGTGACATCGGCGGGACGTTCAATCGCCAGTATCTTGGCGAGGCGGCGACGATCCAGGACGACCTGGAGTTGCTGCTGCGGCAGTCTCCGCTGACGTACGCGAAGAATATCGAGACTCCAGTGCTCATCCTCCACTCCGAGAATGACCTACGTTGCCCGATTTCGCAGGGCGAACAGCTTTTTGTTGTCCTCAAGCAGCGGCGCAAGGATGTGGAGTTCGTGCGCTTCCCGGACGAAGACCACGAGCTTTCGCGGGCCGGAAGACCGAGCCACCGCAAGGATCGTTTCGACGTGGTCCTGGACTATCTCCAGCGCAAACTCTGACCATCGCTGACCGGTGATCGGGTTCAAAACATCCCTCGGTTACCCTTGATTCACCAGATGAGCAGCACACAATCCAAGAAAGCGACGAAGGATGGAGGGCCGGAGGAGCGCAACGCCCGGCTTAGAGACGGCCGCACGATGTGTTTTCGCGCCATCGAGCCGGACGATGCGCGCCGATTGCAGTCGTTCCACCGGCGCCTCTCACGCGAAACGACCCGCCTCCGCTTTTTCACCGCCATGCCCAATCTCTCGGCAGTGATGGCGGAGCACTTCGCCGAGGTCGATTTCCATGACCGCGCCGCCTTCGTCGCCTGCTTCCCCGGGGAAGAGGCGATACGCGCCGTGGGCCGGTACGAGCGTGAAACGGAGCACTCCGCCGAGGTCGCGTTTGTGGTCGAGGACGACCTGCAGTCTCAGGGGATCGGAGGGGTCCTGTTGCGAATGCTCGCGGAGCACGCGCAGGGCGAGAAGATCGAGCGGCTGACGGCGATGACATTGGCCGAGAACCGCGGGATGCTCACCGTTTTCCGCGAATCCGGATACCCAACCGACGTCCACTTCGAGGGTCAGACCGCGTTTGTGAAAATCGACATTCGCGCGCAAGGCACGGCCCGCCGGCGGCCTCGGACGCTCATGGCTGACTGACTACTCCGCCATCGCCACCGCGAGGTTGATCATCGCGCGCACGCTGTAGCCGCTCGCGCCTTTGGCGATCCATCCTTTGTCCGCGGGCATGTTATCGACCCCGGCGATGTCCATATGAATCCACGGCGTGTCCCCGACAAACGGTTCGAGGAA
>JBDUAL010000082.1:0-6787 GCA_040004685.1 Anaerolineaceae bacterium
CGCCAGGCAGTAAGCGAATGCTTCAGGGTCTCGTTCCGGCCAGCCGGGTGCCGCCATCGCTTCATTCTGTGTCTCGAAGATCTGATCACGCGTCATTTCGGGCCGCAACTGCATTGCCGCGTTGACTCGCTTGGTCGCTGGTAGGACGTCCGGCCCTCCGAAGTGAGTGCCGCTAAGGATCAGGGCGGTCACCCGATCCGGATACCGGAGTGCGAACTCCTGCGCCAGCATCCCCCCGCGCGAACGTCCGTAGACCGCGCTGGCGGGTAAACCAACGGCGTCCAGAACGGCAGCCATGTCCTCCGTTTCGTCTGCAACGGCGTAGGGCTCGTCCCGGCGTTCGCTGGCGCCCATACCGCGGCAATCAAAACTCACCACGAAGAGGCGTTCGGCGAGCATCTCCCGTAGCCGCCCCCAATGGGCGAGCCGGTGCGAAAGGCCAAGCGTCATGAGTAGCGGTGGACCTGCCGGATCCCCGTGAGTCTCGTAATGGATCGTCCATCCGCTTGCGTTGGTTTCGGGCATCTCCTCCTCCACCTCCGTTCCGCAATCCTACGCGGGCCTGACAGACATCGCCCGTATACTGGGCACGAAATGCGACGAGCGACCATCAACGCCTATCTGCCCCAGCGGCTCCAGGCCGTCCTCCTGGTGTTCATCGGCGTCATCGCGGCGGGCACGGTGGGCTACATTCTTCTCGCCGACATGGGGTTCGTGGACGCCCTCTATCAGACGGTGACCACGCTCAGCACCGTTGGCTTCCGCGAGGTCAAACCGTTCGACACTCGAACGAAACTCTTTACGATCGCCCTCATCCTCATCGGTGTGGGAACGGTGCTGTACACCCTCACTCAGATAATGGAGCTGGCCCTCGAAGGCGATCTTCGAAGCCGGTTCTACCAGCGGAGGATCGCCATGCGCATTGAACAGCTCGAAAATCACTACGTGCTCTGCGGCTTCGGCCGTGTGGGCCAGGAGATCGCGCGCGAACTGCGAGAACGGGGTGTGGACTTCGTCATCGTAGAGCAGACACCGGAAGCGGCCGATCGCGCCCGTGCGTTCGGGTATCTCGTGATCCCCGGCGACGCATCAGACGAGCGGATTTTGAACGAAGCGAACATCAGCCGCGCCCATTGCCTCCTCGCCGCAAGTGATAGCGACGCCGGCAACACCTACATCACCCTCACCGCAAAATCGATCAACCCCGGTTGTTTCGTGGTCGCCCGGGTGGGCTTTCCCCACAACGAAGAGAAGTTAAGGCTCGCCGGCGCCGACCGCGTGCTTTCGCTTTACAGCATGGGCGGTCGCCGGATGGTACTGACCGCCCTGCAACCTCTGGCAGCCGATTTCATGGACACGCTCGCCAGCGGGCGACACGGCGACTTGCTCCTGACCGAATTCGAAGCCAACGCAAAGAACGGACTAGCGGGAATTACCGTCGCACAGCTGATCTCCGGCGCACCCAACGCGACTCTTCTCGGCATCCGGCATCATAGTGGGCACCTTGAGGTAGGTCCCCGTGCCGACTCAATCTTCGAGGACGGGGACGTCGCCATCGTCCTTGCCGAGGAGCGCGACATCGCGGCGTTGCTTTCCCCAACCAAAAGAGGCTAATTGGCCCTCACCGGCTTGGCCCTGGTCAGTTCGATTAAGTCCCTGACCTGCAGACGCACGTCTAAACCACGCTGACCGGCGCTGACAACGACATGGTCCTGCCTGGCCGCCGACTCATCGAGCAGCACAGCAAACCCACGGCCCAGAAGTGCCAGCGCACTAATCCCGCCGACTTTCAGCCCGGTGTGCCGTTCGGCGTCCGCGTGGGTCGCCATCCGCAGTTTCTTCAAGCCCAGCGTCGCGGCTAACACTCGCAGGTCGACCTCCGAAGTTGAGGACATCATCACCAGGAACGGCTTGCCGCGCGGCGGGTCTCGCTCCACAACCAGCGTCTTTAAGACGGTCTCGGCTGGTACGCCAGTCGCGCGCGCTACTTCCACAGCGGAGCGGATGGAAGGGTCAAACGCGAACAGTTCGAAAGGAACCTTCCGCTGTTCAAGAACGCGAATGGCCAGCGGCTTCAGTCCTACCATGAAAGGCTAGAGGTGCTGGCTCACGCCGCCGTCTATGTGAAAAACTTGGCCGTTCAAGTATCCGGAGGCATCGGACGCCAGTAACACCGCAAGCGCCGCAACTTCGCCAGCCTGGCCGAAGCGACGCATGGGGATGAAGCGCAGCAGGCGGTTCGCACCGACCTCCTCCGAACCGCGCCCGGGCGTCCAATCCATCCACCCTGTGGCGATGCAATTGGAAGTGATCCCGCGTTCGCCGAGTTCCTGGCTAAGCGCCGCGCTCAAACCGACGACTCCTGCTTTCGCTGCCGCGTAGGCAGCCATATTCTCGGTGCCCCGTTCCGCAAAGATGCTGGAGACGAAGATGATCCTGCCCGGCCCATCCGCCGGGTACTCTTTGACGAACGAGCGGGAGGCATAGAAAGCCCCGCTCATGTTCACCTGTTGGATCCGGGCGAACTCGGCGTCGGTGGTCTTCTCAATCGGCTTAGCGAGGGCCACATCAGCGTTGTAGACCAGCACCGTAGGCTGCCCAAACTCCTTACCCAACTGCTTGAGGCCTACCTGAACATTCGTCGGCAGAGTGACGTCCCAGCCCTGGGAGAACGAGGCCCGGCCAAGCTTCGTCACTTCTTTGCTGATCCGCTTGGCTTCCATCACCTCGTCGCCATCGAGCGTCGCCGAGGCGATGGCGACATCCGCGCCACACTCCGCGAGACCAAGCGCGATTTCGCGCGCGAGCGGGTTGCCCGTGCCCACGAGTAACGCCTTCTTGCCACCGAGGTCGAATCCGGGCTTCCGATTCCACTCAGGCATTGGCCGCCTCCAGAGTGTATCCAGTTGGGGCAATGCCTCCGGCCAGTCCGCCACCATCGATCACGAACACCTCGCCTGTAACGTAACTCGAGGCGGCAGAGCACAGGAACACCGCTAGTGGCCCAAGCTCCCACGCCTCTCCCAATCGGCGAACCGTGTTAAACCTTCCACGCTGTTTCAAACGCTCTGCTTCTTCGGCCGTTTTAGCTGGCTGCTGTGCAACGAATCCAGGGATGATGCAGTTCACCCGGATGTTCTCGCCCACGAGTGCCCCCGCTGTGCTCTTTGTCAACGAAATAACGCCGGCCTTTGCAGCTGCGTAGCCAAGAGACTGCGGCGACGAACGGAGCGCTGTCCCACTCGCAACATTGACAATGACGCCGCCATCCCCCTGCTTCAGAAGTTGCCTCGCAGCCGCTCGGGAGCAGTAGAAAGTGCTGTGTAGGTTCACCTCGATCGTGTCGTGCCAGTCCGCGTCTTCCAGGTCGGTGATTCGGCTCCCAGCCCCGCGGCGGTCACCTATGCCCGCGTTGTTCAGCATGATGTCGAGCCTGCCGAAGTGTTCGACGGTTTTCGCGACAAGGGCATCGCAGTCGGCGCTCCTTTGGACATTCGTCGGGACAATGAGCGGCCTGCGGCCGGAGGCCGCTTCAATCTCGGCGGCCGCAGATTCGAGCTGCGAGACCGTCCGGCTGGCGATGCAGACATCGGCGCCAGCTTCCGCCAGAGCGATCGCCATGGCCTTGCCAAGGCCCCGGCTACCGCCGGTAATAATCGCGACCCGCCTTGGCGGCCCATCGAGACGAAGCGATTCGAGAATCATTCACCCTCCACGTGGCAGTTGTGAACGCATTCTACGCGACATCCGCCGAACTTCGTCCGAAGCTTAGCTAACGCGAATTGCGGCGATCAACAACGTCACGACCGCGACCGCATAGCGATAGACGACGAACGGAATAAGGCTCCGAGTCCTCAGATACCGGAGCAGGAGATGGATGACAACGAATCCGACGATCGCCGAACAGGCGAAGCCGACGGCCAGCTCGCCGAACTCTCGACCAGAACTCCCGGCCAGATCCTTCGACTTAAGCGCGGCCGCGCCGACAAATGCAGGAGTTCCGAGGAGGAAAGCGAACCGCGCTGCCGAGTCACGAGTCAAGTTTCGAAAGAGGCCCATACTCATCGTCGCTCCCGAACGTGAAACGCCAGGGATTAGCGCGCACGCCTGAGCAAGTCCGATCAATACGGCGTCGGCCACACCGATGCTCGAGATCTCGCGATCGCGGCGGCTCCTGCGGTCAGCGACCAACATGATCGTCCCGACAACGGCGAGCGTCAGCGCAACCAGCCAGGGCTGGCGAACGTTGGCTTCGATCCAATGGTTAAAAAACAGTCCAGCAACAGCGGCCGGAATCGAAGCCAAAGCCAGCAACCAGAGGAGTTGACTCTCCGCGCGATATCGCCCCATGTGGAGCTTGTTTTCCTGCAGATCGAGCAGGCCGCCGCGGATCATCGTCACCCAGTCGCGCCAGAAGTACGCGAGTAACGCCACCAGCGTTCCCAGGTGTAGGCCCACATCGAACGAAAGCCCCTGATCCGGCCACCGAAACAGCGCCGGTACGAGGATCAGGTGGCCGGAGGAGGAGATCGGAAGAAACTCCGTAAGCCCCTGAACGATGCCAAGAATCGCCGCACGCACAAAATCCATCGTCGCTCAGGCTGAACGTGCTCGCGAATACGGGCAACGCCGGATAATCCGGGCGCAGTGGGTTCGTGACAGGAACGGTCCGGCTGACTAGGATCGGCCCGATGCTCAAACGGATGCAACCATCACTCGCCCAACGCTGTATTGCTGACGCAGCACGTTCGCCGCGCAGCAATCCCCGCGTCAGTTACCCCCGCTGGTACCTACAGCGCTGGCACTTTCTGCCGGAAGGGTACCTCTCCCGGCGGAGCGCAGCTGGCTATGAGGCGCTAGTCCGGCAGGTCTATAACCTCACCAGAGAGTCTGCCGTCCTCAAGCCTTTGCTGAAGCTGATGCAGATTGGGAAGCACGAAGACATTCTCGAACTTGGCTGTGGACCGGGCCGCGCGCTTCAGGCGCTCTCCATCCGACTCCCAGACGCCCATCTCACCGGCCTGGATCTTTCCCCTTTCATGCTCGAACGCGCCGCGCAACGGAATCGGGGCGCCGAACGGATCGAACTGATACATGCGGACGGCGGAGCGCTCCCCTGGATCTCACCGGGATTCGATGCGGTCGTTGCCATTCACTACTTCGGCCACCTGCCCGAGCCCGCGCGCCCGGCCGCCATCGCCGAAGCGCGCCGCGCACTCACGCCAAACGGTATCCTTTACGTCATCGACCATGCATGGCACAACGACGTCGGCGGTGAATTCGAGCAGTCGTCGGCGACATCCTTGCTCTTCGGAAAACTCAAGCTTCTCGTCCTCAAGTCAGCAACTTCGAACATCTCGGTCGTCGGACCCGCTCGCGAAAGCAGTGCAGCCAAACTATGACGCAACCACAGGAAGACCTTGATCGCATCCGCGGCTATCTCCAGCAACAAGCCGCCCAACGCACGATCGATGAGCTCATTGCACGAGTGCAAGAGGGCGTCGATGACCTGGCGACTGCCGCTCGAGGCGTCCCAGACACCGCGCTCAACGCCATCCCCGCCGGTGACGAGTGGACGCCCTTGGACTGCCTGCGCCACGCGATGTCGTTCAACATGCACGTCGCTCAGCAGGTACTCTTCGCCGCTTTGGAAGGACACCTCCCGACCGACGGTGAACCCGAAGTGCCTGCCGACCGGGACGCCGTCCTCGCCGCCCACGCCGAGGCGCTCGATTCGCTTTACATTCACGTTCGCGCGGCGGACCCCGAGGGAAACCTCGAACTAACTTGGAAGCACCCATTTTTCGGCGAGCTGAACTGGCGCGAATGGCTGCTCTTTCTGCGCATTCACTCGCGCGATCACGCCCGGCAGTTGGCCGCAATGAGCGGCGCGCGTGCCTGAGCGGAAACCGATTCGCCTCGTCCACACCTCGGATGTCCACCTCGGCGCGTATGAAGGCAGCAGCGACGCCAAGTGGGAAGAGCGGCGCAACCTGATTCGCACGACCTTCTCTCGCGTCATCGACCTCGCGAACAACGTGAACGCCGATCTGCTCGTGATCGCGGGAGACTTCTTCGATAACGGTCGCGTGGATTCCTCGACGGTGACCTTCGCGGCCGAACAGATCCGTCGGTTCGAAGGACAGACACTGCTCCTCCCCGGCAACCACGACCCGATGGATCCCGGCTCGCTCTATTGGCGCTATGACATGGAGGCGATCGCACACCGGTTGCACATCTTTCGCAGCCACCCCGGCGAACTGTACGAGCCCGAAGGTCTGGACGTCGTAGCCTGGGGCCGCGCGTACCTCGACACGGACTGGCACTTCAAGCCGCTCGAGGGTCTGCCGGGCCGAAGTGATGGCCGCTGGCACCTCGGCATCGCCCATGGCCATTTCGTCCGAGAGGGGGGCGAAATGCATCGCTCGCTGCTGATGACGGAGTCGGAAGTCGCGGCCGCCGCTGGCAACTGGGACTACCTTGCCTTCGGACACTGGGAGCCCCACGCGGACGTCAGTACAGGCGGGACGACGGCGGTGTATTCGGGGGCGCCGATGCCCCTCTCGGACGCGAACAAACGCGCCGGCTGGGCATCGGTGGTCGATTTCGACGAGCGCGGGGTCAACTGGCGACTCGAACGAGTCGATCCTCGACCATACGAACCGGCTCCGCTCTGAAACTCTTCGTTGCCCGGTATACCTGCGGTTGCTAGATTGAGGTTTCGCGGGGCGAACACGGCAGGGTAGCTCAGCTGGTTAGAGCGCACGACTCATAATCGTGAGGTCGG
>JBDUAL010000083.1:0-6758 GCA_040004685.1 Anaerolineaceae bacterium
AGAAGTGTCCGTCCTTGACCAGGGTCGGATCGGTCCAGGAGGACGTGCCGATCAGAACATTGGGTATCCTTGTCTTCGCCATGACAACCGCCGCGATCTACACCCGCGTCTCCGTGAAAGACGATACTTCGACCGAGCGACAGCGCGAGGCATGCGAGGCGTACTGCACCGCGAAGGGATGGGAAGTCGGCCCGATCTTCGAGGACCGCGGCATCTCCGCCTATACCGGCAAGGATCGGCCCGGATGGAGGAAGCTGGCTGCGGCCGTCGAGGCGCGCGAGATAGACGCCGTCGTGGTGTTCGCCATCTCCCGAGCCGCACGGAACACCGTGGCGCTCTTGCAGTTCGCGGAGCGGTGCCGAGAACGGGGTGTGGCGTTCGAGAGCGTGAACGAGCCGATCGGCGGCCAGTACGGGAAGGTCTTCCTGGCGATCCTCGGATCGTTGGCGGAACTGGAGTCCGGCATGAAGCGGGACCGCGTTCTGGCGAAGCACGCCCAGATGGACGCGGACGGGTTGTGGAAGGGCGGCGTCCGGCCCTTCGGCCTCGACGTCATCTACACGGACGATCCCGCCAGCGCGACGCGGGACGCTCGGCTGGTCATCAACGCCGGCGAGGCGGAGGCGATCCGGGCCGCCGCCCAGGACATCTTGCGGGGAGTGTCGCTCGGGACGATCATGCGCCGCTGGAACAGTGAGAGCATCCGCACGTCCCTCGGGAAGCAGTGGCGCCGGCAGTCGCTTCGCCAGCTCTTCCTTCGGCCCACGTTGACCGATCCACCGGCGATCCTGACGAAGCGGGACGCCGATGCTCTCCGCGCGATGTTGGAGGACCCGGCTCGCCACCATCCTCGGCGTGTGGACCGGTACGCGTTGACGGGCGTCTTGGTCTGCGGGACTTGCGGAGGCCGGATGCAGGGACATCGGAAGCGCGACGAGCGCATCTACATCTGCAGGGAAACCGGGAAGGTCCACATGGCGGTGCGAGCCGATCCGGTCGAGACGGCCGTTCTCAACGCCGTGATCACGCGGGCGGAGGAAGGCGTCACGCTGGCCTCTGTCGGTGACCCGGCCGGCGTGCAGGGACCGATCCTGGCCGCGATCGATGCGGTGGATGAGAAGCTCGCGGACTTCGCCGAGAACGCGGCGCTCGCGGGACTGCCGGCCGGCGCCATCCGGTCCGGATCGCGCGCCTTGCTCGCGGAGAGGGAACGCCTGGAAGCGGAACTCGACGCCGCGAAGCCGCCACCGCCGCCCACGACGTGGGTGGAGTCGGCGCCGCTGATCCGGGCGCGGACGCAGGCCGAGTTGCAAGCCCTGGTCGAGAAGGTCGTGATCCATCGCGCCACGGCGCCACGGAACGTCTGGAACCCGGATCGGGTCGAGATCGTCTGGCGCTAAGCCGTCGTAGCCTTCGCGGCGGAGGATATTCTGGGATCTTCGCGGTCTATTCTTGCGCGGCGAGGAACGCGTCGGCCGCCAAGATCACGTGTTCGCACCGGGCACAGATCGCTTCGCCTCGCCGGGAGACAACGCCGGCAAGGGCGGTGCAGCCTTCGCAATCGCAGGACGGGCCGGGACAGAGCGTCAACATGCTGAGATTATGGCTACGCGGCTGTAGCTGGCGCTATCTCGCGTCTGGCGACGGGCGCTATAAGAGCGGGCCAGTAACGCGTGATGGCGTCTCCCAGGCGGCGCTATAAGAGCGGGTCGGATGACGCGGCATGGCGTCTCCCACGCGCCGCTAATAGAGACGGGCCGATGCGGCCCGCCCTCCCGGTTCGCTTCCGGGCCGCGTGCAGAGGCGGCCGTTGCCTCGCCCCGTGGGTGACATGGATCACCCGCCGCCGGTGGCACCGGCTCTCGTCCCGATCGGCTGAGGACACCGATCTGGGAGCAAGCGTGGGGTGTTCGGATAGGCGGCGGCCGTCTGAACCCATGAACGCGGCCACGCTGCCGCATGGGCGCCCTCGGGCGCCCGATCTTCCCGCCCGATTCGCCGGGAACGGGAGCAAGGGTCCGTCCGAGTCATCGGACGGGATTAGCAGCCCGCGAGGCTGCTCGGTTGGCCCCGACATCGGCCATCTTCCAGACCGCGCCAGGTCTACGTCGTGGGCGGCCGGGGACTTCACGGTCCCCGGCCACCGCGATGTGATCCGGCCGGCGGAAGGGATACTGGCGCAGTTGGATGGAGGGAGGCCGATCATGGCCGCAGATAAGGGGAACGATGGGACGCCAGTTCCGGCGGATGCCGGTACTGGCGCTTCTGCAACTACGCCGTCGGCGAAGAAGCAACGCCGATCGCGCGCTCAGCTGGACCATCGTCGCGACCCGTGGCGATCGCTTTACGACGCGTATGACGCCGTTGACCGGGAACCGACTGCATGGCGGTTCGAACCGTTGGACGTTGAGAACATCCAACCGCCTCCACAGGCGACCATCTGCCGCCGGGACGATCAACAAGGCTTGCTGTTCCCCGGCATGGCGCACTCGTTCTTCGGGGACGCCGACTCGATGAAGACCTGGTTGGCGATGTTCGCGGTTCGAGAAGCGATGGCGTCGGAAGACGTTCATGGCCGTCCTGATCAGAGCGTGATGTATCTGGACTGCGAACGAAACCGGGAAACGTTCGTGCGGCGCATGGCGTCCATCGGCACCGATCTCGAAGCGCTCCGGGCGAACTGCGCATACTTCCGGGTTGTGGTCCCGCTCCTTGGCCCCAACAACAAGCCCACAGACGGCTACCGCGACCTGGACATCGCCCTTGATTACTTCAACCCGTCCATCCTGGTGATCGATGGCGTGACGGAGTTCATGGCGATCCACGGTTGGGACGTGAACGATCCAACGGACGTGGCCCGCTATCACGCGCTGCTGCTCCGCCGTTGGCCGGGAGCCCGCACCACGGTCGAGATCGATCATACCGCCAAGAACTCTTTCGGCCCGCGAACCCAGTTCGGATCGCAGCACAAGCGCGCCGGCATCGATGGTGCATCGTATGAAGTTGAGAAGAAGATGGACGCCGGCCAGGGCGGCGTCTCGGCATCCCGCGTTCTTCTCCGGAAGGATAACGAAGGTGGCATCCGCGAACACTGCGATGTCACGGGCGTGGCCGCGTGGTTGCGGTTGGATTCGACCGACGACGGGGCTTGGAGACTTGATCTGCTCGCTCCGGACGCTTGGGCCGTGGCCGGCCTGCAAGCGAAGGCGGAGGCGAAGGACGCGAAGGACGATGAGGTCGCGGACCGCCTGATCGCTTTGCTCCCAGCCTGGAACAAGCAACTCATGTCTGGCTTGAAGATCGGCGCAGTTCGCCTCGAACGTATCTTGGACCGCCTCGAAGCGGACGGGCGGATCGAACGTGATCCCGCGGTGACGAAGAACCCGCGGTGGAATCTCGTGGAATCTCGCTAGGCGAGATTCCTGGGAAACCCTGCAGCCCAACGCAAACCGGCCCATTCGGCGGTGAAATCTCGTCTCCCGCCCTCCCTTGTTCTCAAGGGAGGCGAGCGTTCAACCGTGGGCGCCATTCGCTCAACTGTTGCCCAACCCTGAGAGGAGAAACTGGGCATGGAGGGCGTGGTGAGGCGGGATGCTCATGTGCGCGGAACCCCGCGCCCGATCGAAGGGAGAACACGGGCCTATGCCGCGTGTGCCGGGAAGAGATCAGGTCGTCATGGTCGCCGATCGACATGGAGGCCATCCTTGAAGACATCGGCGCCCATCCCGACGGCGACACGGGCGGCCCGGTGGTCCGTGTTCACATGCCTTGCTTGGTCACCAGGCGTCAAGCCGTGAACACCTGACCCGTCCCCGTGATGATGCGCCGGCGACTGGCGCGTGGGGCCCGCACCTGGCTATAGGCCCCACACCGTACCCGCGCGGCCTGAACGCTGATCTTAGCGAAGCCCGAGCCATGCGCCTGCCCCGGTACCCAGGGATTCGTACTGCCGCCGAACCCCGACGACGTCATGCGCACTTCCATGCGGTACCGCCCTGCCCGATTGCGTCTGTGATGGGCGCCTATGAAGGAGATCACGATGCCCGATACGCCCGGCCAGACGTTCAAGAAGGCCATCCTCGCCACCTACGATCCCAACCTTGCAGAATCCGTCCTGGTCGATGAGGTCGCGCGCGCGATGGACGCCATCGCATCCCTGCCCGAGACGGCGCACAAAGAGATCCGCATGCAGCAAGGCGTGGTCATGCGCGGGATCAGCTTGCTCAATCTTCCCGATCCCGCCGGCGCCGGAGTCGCGTTGACGGCATCGCAGAAGGGCAGCCGCGCCGCGAATGCACGGTGGGCCGCTGTCCGGAACGCCGGTGTGTCGGCATGAAGATGGACGATCGTCGCTGCCCGTGCGGAAACCTCGGCGCATGGCGTGTGTCCGGCCGCCGGAAACCCCGCTGCCAGCGATGCTACCGCCTGTCGGGTCGCGATGCCAGACTGCGCGCCGCCGCCGCCGCCAGAGGACGTGCGTGATGCGCGAGAAGGATGCCATCCGTGCCGGACTTCGCGACGCGCTTCGGGCCCACGATGTGAAGCACGCCGTCGCCATGACGCGTTACCCAGACGGCCCCACGCGTTACCTGCGCCGCATTCAGCTCATAGACGCGGGCGAACCGGTGATCGTCAAGGCATACGAAGTGGCCGCTCTGATCGACGACATGAAGACCGCCCAGGCAATCTTGCGCTGTGGCGCCGAGACGTTCGTCATCCAGCCGGATGGCGACTATGCGCCGGCGCCGCCGGCCGATAGGAAGGGGAAGAACCATGCCTCGTGAAGAACGGATTCCGTACGAGCATGAATCGAGTCAGGATCGGGCCCGCCGGCAGATCAACGAAGCTCTGGCCGCCACGGCCGACACCCAGGGATCGAATGGACCTCTGGCGAAGAAACGCGTCAAGGAAGCCGCCAGTTATTCGCTCGGCCTGTTCCGGGAGATCGCGAACAGCCCGGTCTTCCAGCTGGGCCGCGACATGGATTCGGACGAACTCGCGACGTTGGTGTCCGAAACCATCTCGGCCGAGAACCTGCCGCCGTCGCTCAGAGGCGACGCGCGCGAGATCATCGACCAGATCGCGTCCCTCCGCGCCGGCGGGAACCGGCAAGACGCCGATCAGTACGCGCGATCGGCGTCTCAGGCGTTCGGCACGAAGCTGGCGCGATCGTCCTGGAAGGGCATCCCGGAGGACGACTTCGATCCGCGGGACGTGGTTTCGCGCATCCCGCGCTGAACAACCGGGCGGGACTGCGGGTGCGTGTTCACGCCTAGACAGCCAGGACTTCGGGCAGGTGTGGCGCGAGGGCGCGGAAGTCATCGAACTGCACCAGGATCGCCCCATCCCGCAGCGACGGCGCAAGGATGCTGCGGATGCGCTGTCGATGTTCCTTGTTGGGGTTCGCGATGACTACACGACGCAGGGTCTTCTTTCCCGACGCGAGAGCCAATCGGAACAGTGCTTCGACATCCAGATCGGTCGGAGTGAACGAGAACCCAACGAAGGCGATGACCTCGGCCCTTCGGAGGGCCATCTCGGCGTTTGCCCACAGGGCGCGATAGATAGGCTTCGCTCCCTGCCGCTTTACGTACTCGGGAGGGATGATTTCATACAGCTTCTGACCCGCCTGCTTGTAGGGACGCTCGCGGAGCTTGATGGGACCATAGTCTTCCTCGGGAAACGGGAACCAGTTCAGAGACCCGTGGAGCTTGAGAAGGTTGATGGACCGGTTCTGGGCCGGATCGCTGGCTACGCCCAGCAGAACATCTGGGAGCAGAACACGAAAGCAGGACTGATTGCCCCGCTCCTCCGCGCGCTTGGATGGGACATCGAAGATCTGCGAGAAGTCCACCTCGAATATCGGCCAAGGGCCGCCGACAAGCCCGTTGACTATGCGCTCCTGCTAAACGGCCAAGCACGCATGTTCGTGGAAGCGAAGGCGCTCAGGCAGAACCTAGATGACAGACGGTGGGCAAACCAGATCATGGGTTACGCCGCCGTTGCGGGCGTGAGGTGGGTCGTTCTAACCAACGGTGACGAATATCGGATCTCTACAACGCCCATGCCAGCGTGCCTGTTGAAGAGAAGCTGTTCCGGAAGGTGGTTGTCACAGAAGGGGGCGACGCGGCCCTCCAGACCCTCGCACTCTTGTCGAAGGAGAGCGTCAGCGAGCTTGAGGCCTTGTGGCACGAGGACTTCATCGACCGGCAGGTCCAGGCTGCTCTCGACGACTTATTCGAACCGGAGCCCGATGATGGTGTAATCAGACTACTGCGCCGGCGATTGCCGCCCGAGGTGAGGCCGCAGGAAATCCGGGCCGCGCTCGTCCGGCTGCGCTCTCCAAGCGGAGGCGACGCGAACATTGAGCGATCGCCTGCCTCGCGTGTCTCGCATGGTTCGACACCAGCGAAACCAGCGCCGACTAGTAGCACCGTCTATGGCGGGGGGACGCCTTGGAGCGAGGTAACGCTTGGGGACATCATTTCGGCGGGCTTGCTCCGCCCGCCCGTTGATTTGTACCGGCGGTACAAGGGCCATGACCTCGGTGCACGCATCGAGAGCGACGGGCGTGTCAGCTTTGATAGCCAGATTTACGGATCGCTCTCGGTGGCCGGCATGATGGCTCGACGCTCGATTATCGGAGCGGATCGCCGCGCGCAGACGAACGGCTGGACGTTTTGGAGATACCGTGAGGCCGGTGGCGGCCTTCGCGAGATCGATCATTTGCGCCGGCAACTTTGGGAGACGCGCACGCA
>JBDUAL010000084.1:0-6721 GCA_040004685.1 Anaerolineaceae bacterium
GTGATGGTCACCTGGGTGC
Source organism: Anaerolineaceae bacterium (assembly GCA_040004685.1). GTDB lineage: Bacteria > Chloroflexota > Dehalococcoidia > Tepidiformales > Tepidiformaceae > PNKC01. The sequence continues at coordinate 20 of JBDUAL010000084.1, forward strand.
GCCGTGACGGTGAGAACGCCACGCGCCGGCCTGAGCGCGTAACGCTGAGTCTTCCCGACGGGACGACGGCCGTTTCAGAGAACGTGTTCACCTGGGCGGACAACACGATCGCAGACGAGCAATACGTGGTGAAGATCGACCAACGCGAACGGACGGACGTTACGGCAATCATCGGCTGTGCCGTGATGACCGGCGCAGGAGCGGTGTATTACACCGCGGGCGTGAAAAAGGGCGAAAGCGTGGCCGTCTTTGGCGTGGGCGGCGTTGGGCTTTCCGCGATCGCAGCAGCCGCCGTGGTAGGCGCGAACCCGATCATCGCCGTTGACCTGGTCGAATCGAAGCTCGCGTTCGCTAAGAAATTTGGCGCGACGCACGGGGTGAACGCGAGCGAGGTGGATGCGGTAGACGCGATTCGCGAACTGACGATCGTCCCGAGCGAGGTGGACTACATGGGCCGTCCGATGGCGGGCGCGGATTTCGCTTTTGATTGCATCGGTGTGCGTAAGACCATGGAGCAGATTCTCCCGGCGGCGCGCGAAGGGGCGATCGGACGGCGGACGGGCGGAACAGCGGTGCTCGTCGGGGTTCCGACAACCAACGTCGAACTCGACGCTCGCAACCTGCTGGTGAGCGAAAAGAAGTACATCGGGAGCATTGGTGGCTCATGCCGGCCAGACCGCGACTTCCCGATGTTCCTGCGCTGGTTCAAGGAAGGGGACCTGGACCTCGATGCGTTGGTCACCGCGCGCTATAGCCTCGACCAGATCAACGAAGCGACGGACGCGTTGGAGGCGGGGAAAATCGCGGGGCGGGCGATTATGACGTTCTGAGGTTCGGGCGAGCCGCTCTTTCCGCCCGCCTCCACCAATTGACACCCTCCTAGAAACTAGTCGCCAAAAGCGTGAAGCTATTGCCTATGGCTGAGATTCGCATTCCCTTCTTCAAGCCGTCTATCGACGATTCCGATATCGAGGCGGTTGTTCAGAGCCTGCGCAGCGGCTGGCTGACGACCGGACCGAACGTCAAGGAATTGGAAGGCGAGCTGGCGGAGTACTGTGGCGCCACCTACGTGAACGCGGTCAACTCCGCCACGGCGGCCCTGCACCTCGCCCTCTGCGCCTGGGACATTGGGCCCGGTGACGAAGTGATCGTGCCGGTCTACACCTTTTCCGCCACCGCCAACGTCGTCATTCACACCGGCGCCACGCCCGTGCTCGTCGATGTCCGCGATTCCGATGCGAACATCGACCCCGAGGCGATCGAGCGGGCGATCACGCAGCGCACGAAAGTGATCATTCCGGTCGATTTCGGAGGCGAACCGTGCCAGATGGACGCGATCCTGGACCTCGCCCAGGGGCGCCATCTCAAGGTACTCACGGACGCCGCCCATTCGGTCGGCAGCAATTACCGCGATAGGCCGGTCGGCAGCATTGGCGATGCCACGGCATTCAGCTTCTACGCCACCAAGAACATGACCACCGGCGAAGGTGGCGCGCTCGCCACGAACGACCAGGCGCTCAGTGACCGCGCCCGCGTGCTCACCCTCCACGGCATCACCAAGGATGGCTGGAACCGCTACGCCGCAGGCGGCGCCTGGCGCTACGACATCGCCGAATTCGGTTTCAAAGACAACCTCACGGACCTCGCCGCCTCACTCGGACGGCGGCAGCTCAAGCGGCTGGACGAGTTCAACGAACGCCGGGCGCGCGTGGTGCAACGCTACTTCGCCAACCTGCGCGACGAAGAACACGTCATCCTTCCAGGCTTCGATGAGGCGAACCACCGCGCCTGGCATCTCTTCATGATTCGAATCAAGAACGAACAGTCGCCGGTCCCGCGCGACGAAGTGATCGATCAGTTGGCCGTGCGCGGCATTCAGACCTCAGTACACTTCATCCCGCTGCACTACTTCACCGCGTACCAGAACCTCGAACGCTGGCAGAAGGGCGATTTCCCCGTCGCGGAAAAGATCTTTGACGGCGCAATCAGCCTTCCGCTCTTCCCGGATATGACCGATGAGCAGGTGGACGAAGTCTGCCACGCCCTGCGGGAGATACTGCACCCCGGTTAACGCCGCCGTGCGTCAGGCCCCCGGCAACGACTGTTTGCCGCCGAGGCGGCCCGGCCGAATGCGCCAGGCTACCATCCCGAGGTCCCGAAAACGGGCCTGGAGGGTCGTCCGGGTCCAGTCAGGCTGATCGGCCAGCCGCTCACCGAGCTGTGCCGCGAACGGCCCAAATTCCCTCGGACTGCCAACGACCTCCCACGTCCCAGCCCCGGTGACCGAGGTCCACTCCCAGATCCCCGACGTCGCGGTACTATCCACTTGGAATGCGACCGCGGCGTTCCGCTCAGCAAGGCGGGTCTTCGTGCCCGGCGTGGTCAGGCCGCAGAGTACGTCATCGAACCACGTGTAGAACATCGGTGCCAGGAAGAGTTCGTCGCCCGCCGCAAAGGCCACGCGAACGACACGCTCGGATTCGAGGACGGCGGTGATCTCGTCGGCAGTGAGGTCGCGTAATGCCATGCGAAGGCTCCGTTAGCACGCCGTTGCTGGCGGCCGCGTGATGGGGATGACCGTATAGTCGGGGTCAGCGCGCGCCTGCGCCATCGCGAGAAAGGACCCTTGCTAGTGGAAACGCTCCGCCTTGGCCTCATTGGTAGTCAGTTCATCGGCAATCTCTATGTCCACTCGCTCAAGCAGGTGCCGGATGCCGAAATCGTCGCGGTGACCTCTCCAAACACGGCGCAAGAATTCGCCGCGCGCCACGGGATCACCGAGCACTACGGCGACTACCGCACGATGCTGGAATCGAGCGAAATCGACGCCGTGCTCATCGCTACGCCGAACGACCTGCACCACGAGATGACGCTTGCTGCGGCGAAAGCTGGGAAACACATCATGTGCGAGAAGCCGCTCTCGCTGAGCCTCGATCAAGCGGACGAAATGGTGGCGGCGTGCGAATCGGCCGGGGTCGCCCTAATGTACGCCGAGAACCTCGTCTTCGTGCCAATGTACCAGCGGGTGAAGGCGCTCGCCGCGAAGGGCAGCATCGGCAAGCCGTTCCTGGTGAAGCAGGCGCAGTGCCACGGCGGTCCGTACTCGCCGTGGTTCTGGGATATCGACCGTGCGGGCGGCGGCGTACTGCTGGATATGGGTTGCCACAGCATCCACAGCATCTGCTGGACGTTCGGTGCCTGGCCGGAGGCCGTAACGGCGACCATGGGACGGTACGCCCACGCCGAAAAGGGCAAGGGCGAAGACCACGCCACCGTCCTCCTCCACTTCCCCGGCGGCGCCCTTGGGATCGCCGAAAACTCCTGGGCGATGCCCGGCGGAAACGACCATTTGGAGGTTTACGGCCCCCAGGGGCGGCTAACCGCAAACCTCGAACGCGGACCGGCGATCGCTATGTACACGGCGCCAGCCGGTGAGACTGCGTTCGATGCATCGAGCACGCGCAGCGGCTGGCAGTACCCCATGTACGAAGAAGCGTGGCAGTTCGGCTTCCCACAAGAGCTTCAGCACTTCGTCGACGTTGTAGCGGGCCGAGAGCAGTTAAAGTCAAGCGGCGCAGATGGCCGTCGAGTCCTCGAAATCATCTGTGCGGCGTACGAATCGGCACGCACCGGAAGGCGGGTAGAACTGCCGTTCGTCAGTCACGCCCGGCGGCCGATCGATCACTGGTTGGGCGTCGCCGACTAGCTCTCCAACGAGTCCCCCGGCGCCGGATTGGCGACCCGTTCGAGCAACTTTACCAGCACGTCGTAGGTGGCGTATGCGTCTGGCAGAGCGCCGTGCTCGCCCATCCGACCGATGCCCAGACGGTCGGCCACGTGGCCCAAATTGAAACGGTCTACTGTGCCGCCGCCCTTGAGAATCGTCCGGGCGAGTGGCTGGATGTCGAGCGCCACCGCAGCGAACGGCCACGGCTGGTTCACACGCCGAAACGATTCAGCGAGGAAGGCCATGTCCTGGCCGATGCCCCATCCGGCGATCATCGCGCCACGACCAATCTCCGCGATCTTCTCGAAAGCCGCCTCGAGTTCGATCGCTGTCTTCCAGGCTTTGGGATTGTAACCGACCACCTTCAGCGCGCCTGGGATGGCGTTGCCGATGTGCTTCGGACGAACACGTGAACCCCAAGACTGTTCCTCCGGGAGCCCTGGCGTGAGCGTCGCACGCACCCCACCGACATCGAGCACCTCATGCAACTTAGCATTCGAGCCGCTCATTTCCAGGTCAATGACGAACAGCGCCGCGACTCCCTCGAAGTGCCCGACATCGCCGTGTTCTCCCGTCAGCTTGCCCTCCGGCGCGAGCTTGCGAAGACCGGGCGCGAGATGGGCGAGTAGCGATTCCATCAGTTCCTCAGATTCGGCGCAGTTCGCGCGACCCGAACGTCATGCCAAGTGTCAGTATCCCAGCAGCCACCATCCAGCCAAAGACAACGTGCGGGGCGCCCCAGCGGTCGATCATCTGGCCCATGAGCAGACCAGCGAAAGGTGTGAGGCCCCAGGTCATGGTCTGCAGCGAGACGACACGGCTACGGTACTCCGTCGCAGCCTTTAGCTGCATCAGGGAGGCGTTCAGCGCCGAGTAGACGCTGTGGAACACGCCAGCGAAGGCGAGCGCGATAATCGCCAGCCAGAGCGACGTCATCAGGCTGAAGACCGCGACGCAGACGCAGTAGATCAAGCACGCGCTCATCATTCCCCGGCCCATCTTCGCCCGGCCAGAAGTGGCCGCAACAACCGCCCCGCCAAGCAGCGAGCCGAGCCCCACCGCGGCCGCAAGGTAGGCGTACGCGGATTGGTCGCTGTGCAGCACATCAACCGCGAAGATCGGCAGAAACGTCACGTAGGGATAGACGAGGACGCTTGGCAAGACGGCCATGGTGACGATCAGAAGCATCCGGCGATCGCGGGCAACGTACGCCACCCCCTGGCCAATGCTGCGAAACATGCCGAGCTCCACACCCTTTTCAGGAGGGCTGTTGCGCAACTTCCAGGTCATGAAAACGGCGAAAACGAGACAGACCGCCTGGAGCTGAAAGGTGCCCTGGGTGCCGACAAGCCCGATCAACGCGCCGCCGATGGCCGGGCCGATCACGCGCATCGCGTTCCCGCCGAGCGCGTTGAGCGCGACCGCATTCGTCAGTTCATCTGGCCCAACGCTGTCGAATACAAGGAGGTTGCGGATCGGTCCGGCGAGGGCTTCCACGGCGCCGGCGGCCACGGCGGTCACGTAGACCATCCAGATTTCGATACGCCCGGCGGCGACCAACACCGCCAACAGGCCCGCGATGAGAGCGCTGGCCGCCGTGTAGATCATCAGCTGGCGGCGCCGTTCGAACCGCCCGCCAATGTAGCCGCCTACGGGAGAGAGCAGCAGCAGCGACGCCCCTCGCAGCAGGGCAACCGTGGCGAGATTAGTGGCAGAACCGCCGAGATCGTGAACCACGAGCCAGCCCTGTCCGATGGTCTGCACCCATGAGCCGATCTGAAGCAGCATTGTGCTGAAAAGCAGAACTCGAAAATCGCGGTGGCGGAGGGCGGCGAGGGGGCGCCCGCGGGCGGTCAATCCGCGCCCGGCGGGGGACTGCTCGGGAGACGGAAGGGCCGCAGAGGTCAAACAGAATCCTTGGCAGCCGGGCGCTGAGCCTGGATTCCAAGCTACACGCCGGCGAGCGAACGGGCCATCTCGCACCGCAAGACGCTGTGCCCGCTAGAATCGGTGTTCGCCTCCGCAAACGGGTGGCGCCAGGAGAAGCAGGAGATGGCAACCATGGCTAAAGAGATGGGCCTGTTCGATGTGATGTACAACTGCCGCGCGATGCGGCGAATGACCGCGGAACCGGTATCCGAAGAGCTGCTGGTGAAGCTGATCGATGCCGCCAACCAGGCAGCCTCTGGTTCCAACGCCCAGAACGGGCGCTGGATCGTGGTTCGCGACCCGGCCCAGAAGGCCAAGCTGGGCGAGTTGAACCGCAAAGTGTTCGAGGCGTACACTGCGCCGGCCAGTGGCCGTGCCGCCGGGCTTCCCCACCAGTCGGCTGAGGCCCGGGCTCGGATGCTGGACGCCGTGCGCTGGCAGGCGGATCACTTCGCCGAGATCCCGGCGCACATCGTCGCCTGCCTGGAGATGGGCGGCCCGGTGCGAGACTCGTTCTCGGCTGGGGCCGGCGCCGGGGGATCGATCTGGCCAGGAGTACAGAATCTCCTGCTCGCCGCGCGCGCCCTCGGTCTGGCCGCCACGCCGACGACTTTCGCCATCGCCGACCGTGAGGCCGCGAAAGCGATCCTCGGCCTGCCGGAGACGATTCAGCCGTTCGCGCTCATCCCCGTCGGTTGGCCAGCCGGAAAGTTCGGGCCCGTCAGCCGCAAGCCGACTTCCGAAATCATGCGCTGGGACCGCTGGTCGTAGCTCCCAGCGACCCGTGCTCGTGAGTTTCGTGGAGCACGGGCCGTTGACAGGTTCTAGATCAGGTCACCGCCGGCCGCCGAGGCCGTGGTGCCGTACTTCTCGTAAGCCTTGATCACGTTGCGGCCGACGGTCCAACGATGGACCTCATCCGGACCATCGACCAACCGCTGCGAGCGGATGGAGGTGTACCAGCGGGCGAGCGGCGTGTCCTGGCTGTAGCCAAGCGCGCCATGCAACTGGATCGCGGTATCCACCACCTTGTAGACCATGTGCGC
>JBDUAL010000085.1:0-6681 GCA_040004685.1 Anaerolineaceae bacterium
GCCCGGTGGTCCAACCAGACGGGCGGTATCGCCAGCGTGGCTATCATCGGTCGACCAAACGTCGGTAAGTCGCAGCTCCTGAACGCCATCCTGGGCGAGCGGCGGGTGATTGTTAGCGACGTGGCAGGGACAACCAGGGACGCGGTGGATACCGAAATCGACACTCCGCAAGGCCCTTTTCTGCTGGTTGACACCGCTGGCGTGCGGCGTCCGGGGAAGCTTGGGAAAGGCGTTGAGCGCCATTCGGTGATGCGCACACGTACCGCGGTTGAGCGCGCGGACGTTGCGGTGCTGGTGATTGATGGCTCGGCCGGGGTGACCTCCCAGGACACGCACATCAGTGGCATCGCCCTTGAGGAGTACAAGGGACTGGTCATCGCGGTCAACAAGATCGACCTCTGGGAGGACGAAGAGGAGCGAAAACTCTGGTCGGAGCGTCAGATGCGAACGCGTCTGCAGTTCGTGCCCTGGGCGGTTATCTGCTTCATCTCGGCCCTCGAAGGGCGCGGGACGGAGAAGCTGCTTGAGCTGGCAGCGACGGTCCGCAAGGCGCGACGCCTGCGCGTTCCGACCGCTGAACTGAACACCTTGCTCTCCCGCGCCGTCCGTGAACACGTCCCCCCCCTCGTCCAGAATCGCCGCTTCAAACTCTTTTACACCACCCAGGCGGGCATAGATCCGCCTACCTTCATCCTTTTCGTGAACGATCCGTCGCTTGTTCACTTTAGCTACAGGCGGTTCCTCGAACGGCGCCTGCGTGAGGCGTACGACTTCGAAGGCACCGCCATCAAGATGGTCTACAAAGCGCGAGCGGAGGATGATTCGCGACCGTGATTGGTCAGTACCTGGCGAACATCGTCTTCGGCTACCTTCTCGGGTCTATTCCTTTCGGACTCGTTGTCGGCTACCTCTACCTTCATCGGGATGTGCGCGACTCCGGCAGCGGGAAGACGGGGACGACGAACGTCCTCCGCACTGCGGGCAAGACTGCCGCCGCGTTGGTGATGATTGGCGATATCTCAAAAGGCGCAATCCCGGCGCTCGTTGGGCGTTTCGTCCTCCAGGATGACGGGATGGCGGCCGCCGGGGCTGCCGCGGCGATCGTTGGGCATATCTGGCCCCTGTTCGCCGGATTCCGCGGTGGGCGCGGCGTGGCCACCGCTTTTGGCGCGATCCTCGGCCTCACACCGCTGATTGCGCTGCTCTTTCCCTTGATCGGTGCGGCCCTCATCATCCCAACGCGTTACGTTTCGTTGATGTCGGTGCTCGGAACGCCGCTCGCCGCCGGGATCGTGGTGGTCGCCGCGATCGGCGGCTGGCAGCCCGTACCGTTCGCGGTTGAAGCGGTGTTTGCAACCGCCCTCATAGAGTACAAGCACCTGCCGAACATTCGTCGCCTCCTTGCCGGCACCGAGCCGCGCATTGGGCGTGGCGGTGATCGCCCGGCGAGCGGCTGAGGGTGTCTCGCTTTGTCGTCTGCGGCGCAACCTCATGGGGCGTGACGCTCGCATCCCTGCTCTCGCTGAATCACGAATTTGTGTCCCTGTTGACCCGCAGTTCAGCCGAGGCCGAGATTCTGGGTGAGCGCCGCGGGCTCGAACGCCTGCCCGAGGTTTCGCTCAACGCGCGCGTTCACGTTGTTGCCCGGCCGCCCGCTGCCGAGTCTGTGCGGGGGGTTATCTTCGCCGTCCCCGCTCAGTCTCTTCGAGCCGCTGCGGCGCGGTTTCAGGGTTTCGAGCTGGTCCCCGTGCTATCAGCCGCCAAAGGGATAGAACTGGCGACAGGTCAGCGAATGAGCGAAGTGCTTGCGGAGCGGTGGCCCGTGCGACTGGTCGCGGCGCTTTCCGGACCAAACCTTGCTCACGAAGTCGGCCGCGGCCTGCCCGCCGCAGCGGTCGTCGCTTCGCTTGGTTTGGAAACCGCGATAGCCTGGCAGCAGGCGTTGGCAACGCCGTCCTTTCGGATCTACACGTCCTCAGATGTTGTGGGCGTCGAACTGGCGGGCGCCTTGAAGAACGTCGTCGCGATCGCCGCGGGAGCCGCGGTTGGCCTGAACCTTGGGGCGAATGCAGTGGCTGCCATCGTCACGCGCGGTCTCGCCGAAATCACGCGGCTTGGGCTGGCTCTTGGCGCCGACGCGGCAACCTTCAGCGGATTGGCCGGCGTTGGCGACCTCACGGTGACGTGCTTCTCGCCGCTGAGCCGGAACCATCGCCTCGGCGAACTGTTGGCGGCTGGTGTCTCACCCGGGGTCGCCCTCGCCCAGATTGGGGAGGCCGTCGAAGGTGCGGCGACGGCTGGTGTGGCACTCGAACTTGCGGCGAGAGTGGGAGTCGAGCTGCCAATTGCCAGCGAGGTCGCGGCCGTGCTCTCCGGCACCCGCAAGGTATCGGAGGCGATGGCACTATTGCTCACCCGCCCATTGGGCGCGGAGTCTCGGTCCGCGAGCCAGTGATACACTCGAGCTGATGGCAGCAGCACCTCAGAAGCAACTCCCGGTCATTATCGAGTCACTCGTGCGTGGTGAAGACCCGCCCGTGGCCAGTCTTGCCGCCTTTTCTGACCTTGGCCGCGTTGAGGTCGCCCTCGTTCGAAGCGCGTGGGCCGCTATCCCGCTAGAGAGCCGCCAGAAGATCATCGAACGTGCGCTCGATCTGGCAGAGGATAGCGTGGAGCTCGATTTTACGCAGGTCGCGCTGGTTGGCCTCGACGACGCGAGCCCGGAAGTTCGATCCAGGGCTGCGACCTCACTGTGGGAATCGCCGCGCCGCGAGGTGGCTTCGAGGCTCCTCGCATCGCTCGACAGCGATGATGACCCCGGGGTCCGCGCCGCAGCGGCCACTTCGCTGCGCCAGTTCGTGGTGTTGCGTGAATTCGAACAGTTCGATGAGGACCTAGGCGATCGGGTGACAGACGCCCTGCGGATCGTCGCGCAATCCTCAGCCTCCGCGCCCGCACTGCGTGCCTCTGCTCTGGAGTCCCTCAGCGTGCGCTCTCTGCCCTGGGTGAGCGCGCTCATTGTCGCTGGCTACAACGACGACGAACGCTCCGTTCGGCTGGCGTCCGTGGTGGCGATGGGTGATTCCGCGGACGAACAGTGGCTTGATTACCTGATCGAGCAGATCTACGCCGATGATCCCGAGTTTCGTTTCGCTGCTGTCCTTTCTCTTGGCCAAATGGGGTCGGAAGAGGCGGTCGAACCACTGGCAACTTTGCTCGGGGATGGTGACCCGGAAGTCGTGATCGCCGCGGTCGCCGCCCTTGGCGAAGTCGGCACCCCCGAGGCCGTGGATGCTATCAATGCTTTCGCGGTGACCGCGGCGCCCGCGATCGCAGAGGCGATTTCCGATGCTCTGGAGGTGGCCGCCGAGTTCGGCGCTGCTCCACGTCAACAAGACGCCGGCGAAGACTACAACGACCAGTGAGCCGCCAACTGCCAATCCAGGACGCCGTTTCCGCCGGCGGAATTGTCTGGCGCCGCTCTGATTCGGGCGAGGTAGAAGTGGTCCTCTGTGGTCGCACTTCGGACCGGCTCTGGTGTCTCCCGAAGGGCACACCAAACGCCGGTGAAACGATCGAGCAAACGGCAGAGCGCGAGGTGCGGGAAGAGACTGGTCTCATCGTGGAGAGAGGCGAATCCATCGGCACGATCGAGTACTGGTTTACCTCTACTGGGGTTCGCTACCACAAGTTTGTGCACCACTGGTTGATGCAACCAATTGGGGGCGATACAGCGGAGCACGACCACGAGTTCGACGAAGTGCGCTGGGTGACTGGTGAGCACGCCCGCCGAATGCTCAAGTATCGAGACGAGAAACGGATTTTGGATGAAGCGCTGCGAATGCTCGAGAACGTAGCGTGACTGCCACCACCGGGCATGAACTCGATCACCTGGTGGTCGCGACGGGGCCATCGGTTCGCATCCGCCGAAAGGTGCGCGCAGACGCTGACGACGACTACCGTTGGCGAACGAACCCCGAGAACGCGCGTTACGACGGCGAACCAGCCCTACAGCAGAGCTTCGAAGCGTTTCTCCAGCAGGTTGAGTCGGAGCTTGCGTTCGGGCGCCCAGAGATGGAGCTTTTCACCATCACGGACGGCAGCGGAAGGCACATTGGCAACGTGATGTACTACCACGCCGATAGCTTCCTGGGTGAGGCCGAGTTCGGACTGACGCTTGGAGACGATGCGGATCGCGGGCGGAGGTTCGGCACGGAAGCAGCGGTCCTGTTCATGCGCTTTCTCTGGCAAAACTATCCCTTTCGGCGCGTCTACCTTCATACGCTCGCCTGGAATGAGCGAGCGATCGCCTGTTTTCGTCGCTCGGGCTTCAATGAAGTGTCCCGGCTGATGCGAGACGGAGAGCCGTTCGTCCGCATGGAGGCGCGCCGCGAGTGGTGGCTACTCTGGGACGCCGAGGGGCGATTCGCGGCCTACACCTGAGCGCATGGATTCATCGTCACTGACCACGGCTGTTGAACAACCACCGACCCTTGCTGCACCTGCTGGCCACCGCGCTGTCACGGGTCAGGACGCGCATTTCCCGGCCTGCTCTGGGCGTGGGCATAAAGGTGCCGAAATACAACATAGAGCCGAAACGCTCGCTGCCCGTGGAAGTGGCTGCGAACTTGGGAAGGTGTGATGGAGCAGGCATACCCTCAGACGTCCGGGAACCTTGCGATGGCGCAGGACTACCGAGCAGATACACAGTTTGAACCGCTGAAGTCGGCGGCCAATCTGCGATTGTTGCCGGCGCTTCCGCCTGCCCCCGAGCACCTCACCGAACTCGGGCTACCCGAACGCTTTATTGAAGACCTTACGCTGAAGATGCTCTACCGGATTGCGAACCCGACCCCGGTCGGGCTGGCAAACGCTCTCCGCGTTTCGCCGACGATCTCTCGGGAAGCGTTGGATGTGTTGCGTCGCGGCCGGCTGGTTGAGACCACCTCAGCGTCCGGAAGGCTGGAGTCCGAGTGGCAATACCGACTGACCGAACAGGGTCTTCACGAAGCGGAAAGCGCCTTCGATCGGAGCAAGTACGTTGGTCCCGTGCCTGTCCCGGTGCAGGAGTACTTTCGGGTGCTGGAGCAGGATACCGAGGTTGGTGCTCCGGATCCGGTGCGGCTCGCTCGCGCTCTTCAACAGTTGGTTCTTGCCCGCGATGTTGTGGCTAAAGTCTGCCTCGCGCTCACTGCTGGCCGCCCGGCGATGCTTTGGGGCGCCCCCGGCAATGGCAAGACGACGATCCTCGAGCTCACGAGCGAGGCGATTCAGGGCGTCACCGTGCTCCCCATCGCCGTCTATGTCAGCGGGCATATCATCCGAATCTATGACGACCTGGTGCACACGACCGTAGAGAGCGACGACGTTGCCGACGGTACGGCCCCTGTCGATCGCCGATGGTTGCGAATCAAGCGGCCGTTCGTCTTCGTCGGTGGCGAGCTTCGCCATGAGGATCTAGACCTGGCGTACGACCCGGCGCTTGGCTACCACCAGGCGCCGGCGCACGTAAAAGCGCACGGCGGATTGCTTGCGATCGACGACTTTGGACGGCAGCAGGTCTCACCACACGCGCTTCTCAACCGCTGGATTGCGGCGTTGGAACGTGGAGAAGATACGATGGCGCTCGTCACTGGGGAACGCATTACGTTCCCCTTTCGCTCAACCATCGTCTTCAGTACGAACCTGGAGCCAAAGACAATGCTGGAAGAAGCGCACCTCCGCCGCATCCCCTACAAGATCCGCATCCCCGAGCCGACCGTTACCCAGATGGCCGAGATTTTCCGGCGTTTCGCTGACGCGATGAGCGTGGAGGCGAGTCAGCCGAACATCGACATCGCGGTCGAGATGGTGCATCGCGCCAGCCAGGGGAATTTTCGCAGCTGCCACCCGCGTGACGTGCTCCAGTTGATTATCGAAGAATCGCGTTTCGTGAAACGTCCGCCGGTGCTCGAGCCTGCAGCGACACGGCGCGCCTGTGAAGTGTATTTCGCGGTTGATCCTGGTCCGGTGAGCAGCCTCCCGAGCCAGCAGCCGCAGCAGCCGGCCGTGTAGGGTTAAAGCGGTCGCACCGCCTCCATCCAACGCGCCGCGAACTGTTGAGCGTCAACGTTCGTCACGACAGGTCTGAGGTGGCCGATCGGATCGTGGTTTAGGACGACGCAGCCGTCTTGCATTCCGGCCGTTAGCGGAATGTTCTCGACCGTTAGACAGTCCCATCCCAACGCGGCCGCGCAGGCAAGCGAGTCGTACTGAAAATTGAGGATGTCGGACGGCACAGCTGCATTGATTGCGCCCAGGCGATCCATCTGGTGGTCGGCGCAATGCAGCGCAGCCTGGATCGCAAGCAGTTTGGCGAGCGGTCCACCGGCTTCGAGCGCTGGCAGGTCAGACCGGCGCAGGCAGACCTTGAGCGTCACGGCGAGCGGGACGATCAACGGATTGACCCGCTCAAAGACGATCATTGCCGCGCGGCGGTCTGTCTGGATGTTGTAGTCCACTTCCGGGCCGTACTGCGGCAGGCCGGTCTCCCCTGGTTCGCCAAGGTGGCCGCCCATGATCACCACGTTTGCGTTCTCGAATGCTCCCGGCCGTAGCGTTTCGAGCACTGCGAGGTTCGTAAGGGGTCCGATGCCAATGACCGTCGCCCCGGACTGGGCGTTTGCGTACAGCAAGTCGAGT
>JBDUAL010000086.1:0-6673 GCA_040004685.1 Anaerolineaceae bacterium
GCCGAAGGGACGCCCGGAGCACCGGTCTTTGACAACGCTGGCCCGAACCAGATCTTCGTGACCATGGTGGATGCGGTCCGCGGCAAAGACGATGCTGGCAATATCATCGATTTCCATAGCACCATTCAGGTCCGCCGCAGGGATCAGACCGTCACCTGTCAGACGTCCGTCAACGACCCGTGCGCGGCGTTCGGTTACAAGGTTCACCAGGCCGCGTGGTTCAACGACCTTGCCCGCCTGAAGGTCACCAGCCCCGATGGTCGCGTGCTCTACAACGACGTCCTCGACTTTGAAAGCCGGACGACCGCGGTCCCGGTAATGCGCGTGACGGACGCCTCCGGCGCGGTCCTCTTCGACCAACAACTCCCGCAGATGGACACCGATACTGGAACTTCGAATGGCCCGAAAGACGATGTTGCGCTCTCGCTTCTCACCTTCCCAAAGAGTGCTGGTCCGGGCGAGAACAGCCTGGTCACCTATGCCGTTAGCTGGCGCGTGGTCAACAACGTCCTGGGTCTGACGCTCACCGGCGAGAATTTCGCTTCAAGGGATCTGGCCCTCGGCCGGTCAGTCTCGGATGCCGGCTACACGTTCACCTACGTGGACGCCGGCCCAATCCCCGCGCAGCGGGTGGGCGAAATGCCCGGCGCGATCTCGGACGACGGTGCAGCCACGGTCCAGATGGTCGATGACCGCTACGGCAACTCCTTCCTGTTCGTGAGCGGCATCGACCTGAACAACGTTGTCCTTACGCCGGGCCAGCCAGTCCGGACCTCCGGCGGCTTTACGTACGAGATGCTCGGGCGCGTTGAGGCATCCGGCGTGAGCGTGCGTCGCGACCCTGGAGACACGTTTATCTGGCTGGCTGTGGGCATGGCGATCGTCGGCCTGGCGATCACCTTCTACATCCCGCGGCGGCGGCTCTGGGTGAAAGTCAGCGACTCGCGCACCTACCTCGCGGGCGTCGCCGAACGCACCACCCGTTTCTCACGCGAATTGCGCTTCATGGGTGCGGAGCTTGGATCGCGCGACGCGCTTCAACCGGGGGACCTAGAGGAGCCGTAAAGATCGCGGTGGATCACGGAAGCGTCGCGTTCGCGACCGTCGAACCAATGGTGAACCGCGGCCGAACGTCAGAGCCGGGATGGTGAGCGAGCGCCGCGCTCCGATGCACCAAAGAGTCGCCAGGCACCGAGTCCCAGAGACCAAGGCCCGAGCGCTACTGAACATCGGTGTTCAAAGCTCGAGCGCTTGGCGTCGCCCAAGCGCCGCTCACCCGTTTCGCGCTTGCTCGGTCTTGTGCTCGATCTTGTAAAGAAGGACGCGTTCGACCTTTGGCAGGCGTACAGTTGTGGCACGAGATCGGAAGGAGCGACCCGAATGTCGCTGCGATCATTTCTCAGGGATAGACATCGCCTGGCCATTGTCCTGGGGACGCTTGGTTTCGTGCTGGTCGCGGGAGCGATTGGCGGAGTGGCGATCGCCATGGGCGGCAGCACAACGTCGACGCCGGCAAAGCCCGAGGCGACCACTACAGCCGCTCCAACTCCGTTCCCGACCGCACCACCATCGCAACCGCGAACCCCCGAAGCGCTGAAGCGTGCGCCGCTGCTCCCGTTCGGTCCGATCGCCGCCGATCCGGTGCGAGTATTCACCGGTGACGGCGATTGCCTGAACGTCCGTCCGCAACCGGGTACCACATTCCAGACAGATCCACGCGCGTGCGTCCCCGAAGGTTTCCTGCTCTGGCTGCACGGGCCTGAACAGACGGTCGACAACGAAGTCTGGCGGTATGCATTGGGCGAAGGCTGGGTGGCGATCCGCTATGTGAAGCCAGATACCACACCGAACCTCGGCTTCGGGGCCCTGAAAAGCGTCCTTGTATCGCAGATGGACGGCGTGGAGACGTTCGTCGCGGCGGTCGAGTCGTCTGGAAAGCCGAACCCGCTCGCCACGCTGGCGTACGTCCCGCAGGGACTCGGCTCCACGCCGCCCCGCATTTCGCTTTCCGGCGCGTATGCGGCGTTCGGGAAGCAGGATAACTACGCGCCAGCGCTCGTTATCACACGGCTGGCCGATGGCACAGAAACGAGCTACCCGAAGGCGTACCCGATCGAGTGGGGCGCTGGAGACCGGTTGCTCGTGCAAGTGAGCAAGAGCTGCCCCAATTCGTGTACCGCTGTGACGGGTTGGCTGGATCCTAAGGAGGGGGTGGTCCACACCTTCGACCACCCGGCCAACGACTGGTATGCGACGGTCTGGATGCCGGACGGGAAGTCGTTCATCGCGATCACCCAGGGCCGATCCATCCTGCGCGTGCATCTCGACAACACGATCGAAACGATCGTCAAGGACTTCGGCGAAGGGTACGGATTTGGCCAGCCGACCGTGTCGCCCGATGGCACGAAGTTGCTCTCTGGCGCAACGCTGGGATCGATCCGGGTGGTCGACCTGCGGACGGGCGCCAGTTCGGAGATCCCGCGAGCGGCGCAACTCCCGGTTGGCGGCAAGTGCGGTGGAGCGACGGGCAGGCTTTCGACGTGGCTGGACAACTCCACTGCCATCTGGCACGAATCGTATGCGGCCAAGGGCAGCAACGGAATCACGATCGCCCAGGCCGCCGGAGGCGCGCGGCGCATCCTGCCGTTCTTCAGCATCCAGGGGTTGAGCGTAGTAGGGCCGGGCCTCGTCTCCTTCAGCACGGCCGAATTTGCCAACCAGACGAACTTCACGCTCACCTGGCTGCTCGACGTGAAGTCTGGCGAGGCACGCCCGGTGACGGTAGGGGGCGACCCGGTGTGGTTGCAGTAGCGGCGGGCTTCCACTTTGTGAATCCTGAGCCGCTATTTCCGAATCAGGTGACGCGCCACCAAAGTAACTGCGCGCGCACTTTACAACGCCTGGCGACTTCTTGTAGGGTCGATCCATGCCTCACGCAAAATCGAACGCGCCCCCTGCCTTCTGTGCGCCCGAGCGGGGCCGTCACGACAAGGAAGGGCGCCTGGCAGCGCTCATTGCGGCCGGGACGGCCGTCTTCGCCGAACTCGGCTACGATGCGGCGACAACCCGCGCAGTCGCCGAACGAGCTGGGTGCTCCGAAGGGCTGATCCATCGCTACTTCGGCGGCAAGAACGGCCTGCTGATCGCCATCCTCGAACAGCGGGCGCGAGGGGTAGCAGCGAACTTCGCCACCAGCGTCCCATTCCAATCCACTGTTGAGGCCGAAGTCCGCGAGTTCCTGGAAGCCACCCGGGTCGCCGTGTGGGGCGACCGCGACGTAATGCGCGTCACCCTTGCGCGCGCCATCATCGACCCCGACATCGGTCTTCAGATCGGCCAACTTTTCAACAACGTGAGAGTCGAATTCATCACCGATCGGCTCGAACAGCATCGCGCTGCTGGCCGCATCGATCGTTTGACGAACATCCCAGCGATCGCTCAAGGGATCGCGGCGGCGGCATTCACCATGGCGTTCTTTGGGCAGGTGGTCTTCCAGATGGATCGCGAACAAATTTCGGCGCACTGCACCGAGATCGCTCGCGTGCTGAGCCGCGGCCTCGAGCCGCCAACAACGTTCGTCTAACTCACTACAGGGGACCGCCCATGCATATTCAGTACAAGTACATCGTTGCCATCGTTGCCGTGTTCGGCCTATTCATGGACCTGCTCGACGGCACGATCGTAAACGTCGCGATCCCGACACTGGCCAAGGATTTCAACGCCACCACGACGACGATCGAGTGGGTGGTCACCGGCTACCTGCTGAGCCTCGCCGTGTTCATCCCGGTCAGCGGTTGGGCGGCAGACAGGTTCGGGACGAAGCGGACGTTCTTGTTTGCGCTGACGGTGTTCACCATCGCATCTACGCTCTGCGCGTTCGCCTGGAACGTCGAATCGCTGATCGCTTTCCGCTTCCTCCAGGGGGTTGGCGGCGGAATGCTCACGCCGGTGGGGACGACGATGCTGTTCCGGGCCTTCCCGCCCGCCGAACGTTCGAAGGCGGCAGGCCTGATGGTAATCCCAACGACGGTCGCCCCGGCGAGCGGGCCGGTGATCGGCGGCTTCCTTGTCCAGTACGTGAGCTGGGAGTGGATCTTCCTGGTCAACATCCCGGTCGGCATCGCCGGCCTGATCATCTCGTGGCGGTTCCTCAAGGAGCAGAAGGAACCCGTGCCCGGGCGCTTCGACCCATACGGCTTCGTGCTTTCCGCCTCCGGGCTCGGGTCCGTGCTGTACGGCCTGGCGGAGGCGGGCTCGCGAGGGTTCGACGACCCGATGGTGCTCTTCTTCCTCGTGAGCGGCGCGGTGCTGCTCACCGCTTTCGTGTTCGCCGAGCTTCGCATTAGTGAGCCGATGATCGACGTGCGCCTGTTCAAGAACCGCCTCTTCCGGGCGTGCAGCGCGGCCCAGTTCGTCGGCATGATCGGATTCTCCGGCTCCCTCTTCTTGCTGCCGATCATACTCCAGGCGGAACGCGGAATGAGCCCCTTCCAGTCTGGTCTAACGACCTTTCCGATGGCGATCGGCGTGATGGTGATGGCACAGCCGACGAGCCGCATTTACCGGATCGTCGGTCCGCGCCGCCTGATCGCCGCCGGACTCATCGTCGCCTCGCTCACCTCTTTCGCGCTCGCGGCCACGGATTTCGAAACCAGTCAGTGGGTGATTCGTGAGCTCATGTTCATCCGCGGCTTGGGCTTCGGGTTGATGCTCGTGCCGCTCCAGGCAGCGACTTTCGCGACCATCGCACCAGCGGACACCGGGCGCGCGAGTTCGCTCTACAGCGTCTCACGGATGGTCGGCCAGAGCTTCGGCGTGGCGGTAATCGCGACGGTGCTGACCAATCGTCTTGCATACCACGGGGCGTTTCTTGGCGCTGCCGCGCCGGCGCCGATCAGGGACCATGCGCTGCTCGCCTTCCGAGACGGCTTCATTGTGGCTGGCATCCTGACGCTCATGGGCATGGTCGTCGCCCTCTTCATCAAGGATCGCGACGCCGCGGCAACGATGCGTCCGCGGTCCGAAATTGTGGCCATCGGGAGCGTGGAGGAGGAGGCGCTGGCGGCCGGACTGCATTAGGGGTGAGCGGTGCGAATTTTGGACTTCGTCGCTCAGGCCACGCATCCCGAGACCAAGGGCCGATGCGAGGATTACCTCGTGTTCGGATTCCTGAGTTGGACATCGAATGGCCAACCGTGGGCTGGTGCTCCGTGGCGGTTCCCGAGTGAGCTGGATCGATCCCGCCGCCACGGGGACCGGGATCCGAGAGAGGTCGTATCGCGACAGTACCTGTCGCGAAGCGGGGCGACACTTGTTGACGAAGTAGAACACACGTTCTAGTTTGCTACCAAGGAGAACCCGATGAGACTGCTCTGCCTCTACTTCCCCCGCCTCGCTGCCGCCATCGCGCGGAAGGAGGATGATTCCCTCGCCCAGCGCCCCGTGGTGCTCGTGAGCGGCGTTGGCGACGGCGCTGTCGTTGCTGCGGCCTCGGTTGAGGCGGCGACCACTGGCGTCCGCGCCGGGATGACCGCCGAGGCGGCCCGCCAGCGTTGCCCGGGCGCGGCGTTCGTGACCGAAAACCCGAACCAGTGCCTGGGCGTGCTCGAACAGGCAACTTCCATTCTCCGGCTGCGCGCGACACCGAATGTCGCAATCGTCTCCGGCTGCCACATCCTCATCGACCTGCGCGGACTCGACTCGCGATTCGCGGACGAGGCGGTGGCGGCAACCCGCCTGGCTGCGATGGTGAAGGGCGAAACCGGCGTGGATGTGCGAGCTGGCGTGGGCAGCACGCCCACTGACGCACGAACGGCTGCCGAAAGCGCACGCCGGTTCCCGATGATTGCCGCAGAGGCCGCCGGGTCGAATATACGCATTGCGCCACAAAACCCCGTGCGGACGATTTCAGGTAGCGCCGTGCTCACGGCTGGTGCTGATGCGAAGACGGTGCGCTCCCGCGTCGTCCGCCTGCTTGGACAGCTGGAACTGCTGGCCGCCGGACGGGAGGAGAGCTTCCGCCGGATTCGGGTTGAAGTCGAGCGCAGCGAAGGGTTCGAGACGGCGGTGCTGAGTGCGCCGCAGCCACTGCACACGGCCGCGGAGGCGCTGGCGCTGCTCACGGCGCAGGAGACGGACGGCCTCTTCCTTGGCGCACTGACCGTGCGGGTTTCGTTCGAACGGCTGGGGCCGGATATGCGCATCGAAGCGCATCCGGCGATGGCGATGGAGACTCGCGCGGTTCTCCAGGCGCCCGTAAGGCCGCTCCAGCGGCGCCTGCTGCGCGCAGGGTAGACGTTCAGCATCCGCGTTCGCGTTCGGGCGGGGTTTGGTACGCTCGATAGATGCGAATTGGGAACGTTGAGGTGGCAGGAATCGCCCGGCTGGCGCCGATGGCTGCGGTCAGCAACGCGCCCTTCCGGCTGATCGCCCAGGAGTGCGGGAGCGGGATGACCACGACCGAAGAGATCGACGCCGCATCGTTGGTGCGGCAGAGCCCACGCGCGCTCGACATCATCGACTACTACCCGGACGAACGGCCGCTGGCGATGCAGCTGCTTGGCTGCGACACCGGCCTGCTGATGGATGCCGCGCAGGAGCTGGAAGCGCGCGGCGCGGACATCATCGACCTGAACATGGGCTGCCCAATGCCAAAGATCACGAAGCAGGGCAA
>JBDUAL010000087.1:0-6671 GCA_040004685.1 Anaerolineaceae bacterium
TCGTCGCTGAGCGAGGGCGATTTCTTTCGTGGCTGATGAGCGTCACCCGCAACCGCGCCGTGGACGAACTGCGCGCGCGCGCCAGGCGACGTCGGCGCGAAGGCGGCTCGCTCGGTGAGCCGGACGAGGGCGCTACCCCGCTCTTTTCCACCGAATCCGAAGACCCCCCACGCTCCGCCGAGCTGCACGAAGACCAGGTCATGGTTCGCCGTGCTCTCGCGGACCTCCCCACGGACCAGAAGCGCGCCCTCCAGCTGGCCTACTTCAACGGCCTCACGCAGCAGGAGATCGCGATTGTCTTGCACGAGCCGCTTGGCACCGTGAAGACCCGCATCCGCCTCGGCATGCAGAAGCTGCGCCGCGCTCTTGAGCCCGGGGCCTAGGGAAGAAGCATGACCACCCACATTACCCAGGAGCAGGCGGACGAATACGCCATCGGCGCGCTCGATCCGGATCTTGTGAGGATGGTCGCGCTGCACCTTGGCGAGTGCCCGGCCTGTCGGGAAACCGTGCGCCACGCCGAACGCGCGGCGGCCGTCTTCGCCCTTGCTGCACCCCAGCGCCGCGCGCCAAAGCGGCTTCGCCGGAAGGTGATGCGCTCTGCGGGCCTCGAACGTACGGGACCCCTGCGCCGCGCGGTCATCATTGCCCAGGCTGCAGCCGGGATCGCGGCCGTCTTCGTTGCCATCGCCGCGTTCACCGGAATGGTCTCGGTGCGCAGCCAGGTTAGCGACCTGCGCGACACGAACGATCACCTTCAGACGCAGATCGATGATGCCCTCTCCCAGAAGGTTGAGATCGCCGCCCTCACGCGCGGTCTCGATGAGGCGGAACGAAACTCTGTCCAGCTCAAGCGCGCTGCCCAAGAGGATCGCAACCTTCTCCTCGCCCTGATGTCGCCCAAGAGTGACGTGGCCGACGTCTTCACCAAGGACGAGTCCGCGGCCTCCATCGGACGCCTCGTCTGGGACGAAGACCAGAAGCGTGTCTGGTTCGTCGCTAGTGACCTCGCGCAGCGGCCCAAGGGCGAGACTTACCAGCTGTGGGCCAACAGCGGCGGCAAGTTCTACAGTCTCGGCGTCTTCGCCCCTGATGCCACGGGCTTTGCACGCTACGAAACCACCGTCCCACAGGGCCTGAAGAGCTACGAGAGCGCCGTCGTTACCATTGAGCGCGCCGGCGGTTCGAACGAGCGTAGCGGCCCCAGCGTCTTCGTCGCTGACCTCAGCGGCCTGCGCCGTTAAACGGGCCGCCGCTGCGCACACCGCTGCCGTAGCGGAAAATCCCCAGATGCCCGCCGTCTCCGAACCGATCAGCTACGACGATGTCCCCTACCCCGGCGCCGCACTCGCCGAAACCCACCCGTCCAACCTCGCCGTCATTGGCACCCTCTTTGGGCTACAGCCAGCCCTGCCCTCGCGCTGCCGGGTGCTCGAACTAGGCTGTTCGACCGGCGGCAACCTGCTGCCGATGGCCGAACTGCTGCCCCACAGCGACTTTGTCGGCATCGACCTTTCGGGCGTCCAGATCGGGATGGCGCGAGCGCGGGCGCGACAGCTCGGACTGAAGAACGTGCGCTTCGAAGAGCTCAGCATCCTCGATGTCGGCGCGGACTTCGGCGAGTTCGACTACATCATCTGTTACGGCGTTTACTCCTGGGTGCCAGCCGATGTGCGCGAAAAGATTCTGCGCATCTGCGGCGCCCACCTCACCTCGAACGGCATCGCCGCCGTGAGCTACAACACTTACCCCGGCTGGCACATGCGCGGCCTGGCGCGGGACATGTTCGTTTACCATGCGCGGCGGCTCGGTTCGACCGATGAGCGCGTGGACAGCTCGCTCGCCCTGCTCCAGTTCGCCAAAGAAGCGAC
This sequence comes from Anaerolineaceae bacterium, assembly GCA_040004685.1. Taxonomy (GTDB): domain Bacteria; phylum Chloroflexota; class Dehalococcoidia; order Tepidiformales; family Tepidiformaceae; genus PNKC01. The sequence goes on from JBDUAL010000087.1 coordinate 1,872, forward strand.
CGCCGAGATGGGCGAAAAGTACCCCGAGTACCGCCTCTACAGCCAGGTCCTCGAACGCGAGATGAAGCTCCTCAGCGGTCGCGCCCGCCACTACTTCGTCCATGAGCACCTGGAGGGCGTGAACGAGCCCTGCTACCTCCACGAGTTCGTCTCGCGTGCGGCGGCGCACGGCCTCAGCTTCCTCGGCGATGTGCGCCTTTCGACGATGAGCGGAGGCGTGCTCCCGCCTGAGGTGATCGAGCAGCTCTCCGGCCTTGCCCAGGATTTCACCGCAATGGAGCAGTACAAGGACTTCTTCACCAACCGCACCTTTCGCAACACTCTCCTCTGCCGCCAGGAGCGCAAGATCACACGGGACCTGGACGGCGAATCGATGTTCCCCTTCGCCTTCAGCTCCATCGCGAACCCGGTCGGCGAAGACGACCCGGCGTACGATGAAGACCTGCCCAAGCTGCGGTCGCACCGTGGAGGCGCGGTGATCTCGATGAACTCGATGCTCAGCTTCCTCGCCCTTGGGTACCTGTTGGAGCAGGCGCCTCGCTGGATACCGTTCGACGCGCTGCTGGCGGAGGTTCGCACCCAGTTGGCGGCGGCGGGCGAGGTCCCCGGCGACGAAGCAGCGGACGCCCGCCGGCTGGGCGAAACCTTGGTGCGCTGTCTGAGCGCCGAGGTGGTGGACGCCACCTTCGAACCGCCCAGCATCGCCAGCGAGATACCGGAACTTCCGCGGGTGACGGCATACACGCGCCTCCAGGGCGCCCAGGACGAGACCGCGACCAGCCTGCGCCACGAAAGCTTCGGCGCGACCACTATGGCCCTCTTCCTCCTCCCGTACCTCGACGGCGGGCACACCCGCGCAGACCTCGTCACGCTAGTCGATGCCGCCATTGCCGCCGACAAGATCACGGTCGAAGGCTCCGAGCTTGAGCCCGAAGACACGGCCGCCGCGTTCGTAGACGCTGCCCTGGAGGAGTTGCGGGCTGCGGGCGCGCTGCTGGGCGAGGGCTGAGCTGAGGGCCGGGTACGTTCTGAACGAGCTTAGAGCTCCCCTTGCCCCCGGCCACCCTCCCCAACTTCGGCGCCGCGGGCAAACGCTATGGTAACGCGCTTTGGTTGGCCATTCAGCCTTCGAAACGTGGTTTGGCGGGGCCTTCTATGGCCGCGATGGCAGTCGCGGGGGGAGTGCCCTCTTCGATCACCGCATGCAACCCCGGGAGGTACTTGTCCATCATCTCAAGGTTCAAGTCGACCAATCTCCGCAGCAATGCGGTGCTCAGACGGTCTCCTTCGACGTCGATGCTGGTCTTGAAGCGGACTTCGCCGTCGCTCATGTCCATTTCGAAGTTTCCGATGAGCAATCCAAAATTCGCACGAGTGATGAACTCAGCCACCGCCAATCGCTGCTCCTCCGGTATCGCGGTGATCCCGATTGAGTAGAACACGAACCGATCTTCCGATTCTCGCGCGTGGGCGATGCACACCCACTGACCGTTCTTCCCCGCGTGACTGAAGCGCAGGATCGGCTTGCCGACGAACTGTGTCGTCGCCCATGCCGAGTCTGCGAAGTACTTGTGCACAACCTCAAAAATGGTCCGGTTATCGGTCATCCAGTTCCTCCTCGGGTCTGGAGCCACGTCGGCGGCACCCAGCCTTTTCGCCGAAAGCTCTCGAGCGCCCGACCGGCACCCTGGTGGCCGCGCTGCGCCGCTTCGTTCAGACAGATCACTGCTTCCGCGAATCGGTCGGCGCCGCCAAGAACAAGCGCGAGTCCGTAGTATGCGTCCGCATCCTCTGGAGCGCGCGAAATGACTTCCGCATAGTCCTCAATAGCCGACTCCGTCGCGCCCAGGTCGTACCACGTTTGGGCGCGCGTTCGGTACGCTGCGAGCATACCGCCGTCGCGCTGTCGGATTGCCACGGACAAGTCCTCGATCGCCGATTGCGGGCGGCCGAGGTCGAGGTACACCCGTGCGCGCGCGTGGTGTAGTTCGCCGATCGGAGTCGCCCCTCCCGCCAATGCGACCGTGTAGTCATCAAGAGCCCCACGCAGTTGGCCGAATGCGTGGCGTGACCGCGCGCGATTGACGAAGTCCTCCGGTGTCGCCCGTTCGTCGGCGGCCAGGTGTTCAAGGTCCTCTCCAGCTTCTGCAAGAAGACCTTCCTCCAGGAGCATCACGGCGCGGTTACTGCGCGCTTCGCGAGAGCCGCCAGCCACGGCACAGCCGAAATCCGAGAGTGCTTCCTCTCGCCGGCCGGCCTCGAGCTGCAGGAGGCCACGATTGTTCCATGCTTCGGGGAGCAGCGGGTTGGCCCCGAGCGCCCTCGTGTAGTCGCTAATCGCGGCCGTACGGTTGCCCATCGCGAGGTGGAGATTCCCCCGGTTATAGTAAGCGCCCGCATGGTTTGGTTGCTGCTCGAACACGCACTCGTAAGCGGCCAACGCCTCGGCTTGAAGCCCGCTCGCCTGGCACGTTAATGCGCGCCCGTAGTGCGCCGCCGCCATGGGATTCGTTTCGAGAAGCGCGTCGAACTCCGACCTTGCATCATGGAAGTGCCCGAGGTTGTAGTAGGTGTTGGCCCGGTTGACGCGGTCGCTGACGGTCGGTCGGTCGCAAGGGGCCGGTGGCAGCGCCGACATCTGGAACTGCTCCTCGTACACCGTCTCGATAGCGTCGAGCAGGTCCCCCATGGTCTGAAACCGGTCATCCGGAGACTTTGCCATGCACCGGTGCACGAGGCGGACGACGCTTTCGGGCAGTCCGGAATCGAGAGGTGGAACCGGCACGTGGCGGTGGGCTGCGCGCAAGTCTCTCCGGTCTTTGCCCTTAAAGGGGCCGCTCCCAGCGAGCATCCGAAAGAGGACGCAGCCGATGGCGTAGATATCGGCGCGAGAATCCACCGTTCCCGCCGTCCACTGTTCAGGCGCCATCGTCGTGGGCGTGCCGACCACCTGTTCCGGTGCTGGCGCCATCAATACCGGGCTCCCAGTGGCCACGATTCGCACGCCTCCGCCCACCCGCGCGAACCCGAAGTCAGTCACTTTCGCGGTGCCCGACTGCGCTATCAGGACGTTCTCGGCCTTGATGTCGCGGTGGACGAAATCCGGCTGCTTCTCGGCAACGTGGATTAGTCCGCGGCAGACGTCCATGGCCACCTCCAGAGCTCGCCGAACGCCCAGCGGGCCCTGTTTCGCGACAAGGTACTGGAGGCTAACGTTTTCGCGGTCGGGGTCCGCCACCCATTCCAGGCAGAGGAACGGCGAGCCACTGATCTGCGTCAGGTAGTAACAACGAACGACGTTTGGGTGGTTGCCAACGCTCGCCCAAATGGCCGCCTCCCCTTGCAACCGTGCCCGCAGACGATCGTTCCGGACAGACGGTTGGAGGAACCTTCCGCGGAGCGTTTTCAGCACCAGCGGCGCCTTTGCCGTCTCGTCGAAGCAGAAGTAGACCTCACCAATCCCACCGACCGCGGTGCGCTGTACCCGGTACCGCCCACCAATCAGCTCCCCTGGAGCAAAGCGGAACTGAGTCTGCGAATGGGGGTCGCGGTTGTCGACCGCCTTCAAGCCCGCCGCACCTGGCGGCCAACTCGCCGAGTTGTTTGCTCTCGCCGCGCGCGCCGCGAGGTCATTCCACTACAGCTCACGCAGACCCGCTCATGCTCGCCGAAGCGGAGCCGTAGTTGCCGTAGTTCGAACCGTAATTCGAACCGTAATTCGAACCGTAATTCGAGGCAGCGGGTAGCGGTGGCGTCGCCCCGGCGATGGCGCCGATTGGACGGTCGTTGTTCCAGTTCTCGAGCACCGCCTGGTAAGTCACTACATCGCTCTCGTTCCACCCGAACTCGGCAAGCACGAGTTGCTTCATGTCCTCGAATGTCTTGCCGAAATCTGGGTTAGGCTTGTTGAACTTCCGCAACTTCCCTATCTGCGCCTCCCCGACAAAGTGCTTGAGTATAGCTCGGACGGTACCGACCGATTCCTCGCTCTCGTTCTCGTTACCAGGGACCATTCCCTTGCCCGCGTACTTGATTGCGTCCTTATTGGAACTCCCGCCGACGGGGTGATCTGAAAGGAACTTTGTCGGCCCTCCCGGGTAGACCTTTCCGGTGCTCAGCGGCTTCAAGGTGGCCGTCGCAAAGCCGCTCGTGCCCTGTAGCGCATGCAACGTCTGCGCCAGCTCCTTATCCGTTGGCCAGTAGTGCCCACTCTTGTTCGTGATGTACTTGATCTCTCCGCCGCTCACCATCACTTCGCCAGCACCACCAACATCGCTCCCCGCCAGAAAGCTCGAATGGTGGAACAGTCCGATTTTATGGGCAGTCGAATAGAATCGACCGTCCTTGCCCATCACGAAAATACCAAACCCATCGCCCATGAACTTGCTGTACATCTTCGATGTGTCGTACGGGACGCCGCCCTGAGTGACCGACCCGCTCACATCAAGCTCGAACTCTTTGCGGGCGTCCTCGGTGCCGAGGTACTTGACCTGCGTCTTGTTGCCAACGACCTGACCCATCGGCACAGGCTCCGGCGACGCTTCAACAGATTCCGAGATCGTTTCACTTCTGCTGGCGGACGCAGATACGCTTAGAAAGTTGAATCCATTGCCCATGGTGTTGTAGCCTCCCCCGCCGCCGAGCCCACCATTGCCCATGGTGTTGTAGCCTGTCGCGCCACCGAGGCCACCATTGCCCATGGTGTTGTAGCCTGTCGCGCCGCCGAGCCCACCATCGCCCATGGTGTTGTAGCGTGCCGCGCCGCCGAGGCCACCATCGCCCAAAGTGTTGTAGCCTGCA
>JBDUAL010000088.1:0-6655 GCA_040004685.1 Anaerolineaceae bacterium
CTCGTCATGGACAAGGTGTTGGAGCGGCTGGATAAGCGGCAGCTTTCGGTTCGAACCAGGGCTTCTTCCTACAGAAATCAGCGTCACTGCCCCGCTAGAGCAACTACTTGCGGAAGGGTCACGACAGGTCTCCGAGCGAGAGCTACTGCGCCGGGTGGTCCCATCCCCGGACGTCGTTCCGCGGCTGACGCCCAACCTCCCAGCCGAATCGGTCTCCATCTCGGCCGCGGAATGGGAGGTGCTGGCCCAGATTACTGGCGAGGCCACGGTCGGACAGCTCGCGCGGAACCTGGGCCGCAGCGACCTGGATGCCGTCCGAGCGGTCTACAGCCTGAAGATGGCTGGACTGATCGAGCTATCTACGACTGTGGTGGCGCCGGTGGCGATCGTACTTGCCGGCGAGTCCTTTTTTCATGCACTGCAGGCTGCGGTGGCCGCCGCCATGGGGCCGCTGGCCGAGATCATTGTGGACGACGCGCTAAGCGACCTCGAATTCACTCGCGCCACGCTGCCTCGAGCCGAGATGTCAGCAATAGCCGAACGAATCAGCAGGGAAATTCGGGATCCAGGGAAACGGAGCCGGTTCCAGCAGGCAATGTTGAGGGAATTGCGGAGCCACGCGGCGTGACCGGTGTCCGCGCGGAGACCGACGTATTGGAAGGGCGTATGAATCGGTCACGACGCCAAGCACGTACTACCGGTAGGGCGCATACTGAACGCCAGTGGGGGATTGGGAAGCATGAGCACGATGACGGAAGATCGGGACGAAGGTCTTGCGGCCGCACTTCCTCCCCGCGATGCCGACCTGGTAACAATGCCGCACTGCACGCGGTGCAACCTGCCCTACGTGCCGACTAAGTCGACCAGCGCCCTTCGCCTTACCTACTGTAGTTTTCTCTGCGAACTCGGGGACCTTGGCTTCAGCATGACGGGGCTCGAGCAGATGGTTCGCAAGCAGAAGCCGGGCGTCGTCGTCGAGGCGATCACGGAGTAGCTCTCCCTCGCTAGAGACGGACAAAAGCCACGGTTGAACCGTGGCTTTTCTGTGGTTCGGGCGCTTGCCGATGGCCACTCAGCCGGGATCTGCGACACCAAGAAAGGCCAAGAATGCGGAATTGTATTCCTTCGGGTACTCGATGAGGCCCACGTGCCCGCCCTGGAGAATTTTGAGCATCGAACCGGGCAAGAGCGACGCCAGCTTCTCGGAGTTACGAGGCGGAACGAGGACGTCATCCTTCGAACCGACAACAAGGGTGGGCGCTTTGATGGAAGTCAGACGGTCACTGGCATCGAAGGCGAGGCAGGCTTCAGCCTGGCGGATAAACGCGTGATCCTGTTGGGCGTAAGGGTTGTTGGCGCCGTTCGCGATGGCCGCTTCAAAGCGAGGAGCGTCATCGAGGAGCCCCGGGCTGTAAAGGTACGGGGCAGTGAAGCGGTACCACTGTTCTCGACTCAAGTTGGAACGTTTGGCATTCACCCAGCTGGTCAGTACCGCCCGACCGTAACCGTCGATGTTCGCGGCCGTAGTGACAAGAACGAGTCTCTCGACCCTGGCGGAATACTTGATAGCGAATTCCTGGGCGATGTAGCCGCCCATGCTCCAACCGAGGACGTGAGCTTTCGGGATGTCCAGGTGATCCATCAGTGCGGCAAGGTCATCCGCCATGCCAACGATACTTTGAGGCTTGTCCGGAGCGCTCGTCCGGCCGGCGCCACGGTTATCGAAAGTGATCACCCGGAAGTGCTTCGCCAGCGTTGGCGCCTGGAGGGCCCACGCCTGGATATCGCCACTAAGGCCCATCACGAGGATCAGCGGCTCGCCCGAACCCGTCTCCTCGTAGTACGTGGTGATATCGCGAATTGGGATCAGTGGCATGGGTGTTCCTTAGGGCAGGTAACTGCGGAACCGCGCCCGCATCGGGAAGGATAGCGACTTGCGCGAATACGGTCAGCCGCTCGGCCAGCGAGTGCGCGAAGGGCCATCTTCTCCGTAGAGCGTGCACACGGCTTCGCTGACGTTCAGCGCGAAGACGATGTACCGCTCCGCCGGAACGTAGCTGGAAGCGGCAACGGCGCGCTGTCGTTCGGCGGCGTCCGTAACGAGCTCCGCCTGACCTGAGAAGGCGAACTCGCCTTCGCCTCCATTGTTATCTTCGACGCCGGCATGGAGCGTAAAGCTCGGATCGCGCCGAAGGTCCTTAGCCTTTGGTGAAGTGGGTTCCATGAAAGTGTAGAGGGCGTCATCGGAGACGATCGGCGTCACCGGGTGGACGCGCGGCGCGCCATCTCCGCGAATCGTGCCCAGATAGGCGACTCGACCGTGGAGCCGCCGGCGGCCGACTGCCGCCAATGGCGCAACGGTGAGCTCGAACGTTCCCCAGTCAACGGCATGCATCTCAAGCTCACTATAGCGGCGAAGGGGTTGAGGCGGAGATGGGCTACTCGAAGACCCAGCGGTCCGTATCTCGTGCCCAGCCGATCAGCTCAAGGGGCTTGAAGAACAAGCCAATTTCTCGGAGGCCAGCTTCGGGGCTATCGCTCGCATGGACGAGGTTTCGGCCGCGTTCGAGGCCGAAGTCAGAGCGGATACTGCCGGACGCCGCGGTCGATGGGTCGGTACTGCCGACGCTAACCCGCACAGCCGCCACCGCGTTGTTGCCTTCAAATACTGCGGCAACGACGGGCGAGCTGGTGATGTACTCAACGAGACCTTCGAAGAACGGCTTGCCCGTGTGTTCGCCGTAGTGCCTTTCGGCAAGGGGCCTGTCAATCTGCATCAGCTTCAGGCCAATGATTTTCAGGCCGCGCTGTTCGAAGCGTTTAAGCACTTCCCCGGCGAGTCCGCGCTGCATCGCGTCAGGCTTTACAAGAATGAGGGTTCGTTCCAAGGGCGGGTTCCTCCGGTTGGTGTGTTTGTTCGACGGCCCGCGCATTGAGCGGGCGCCGCGGGACGGTGATATTTGGTTCACGCAGGTAGATAGCATCCACCGGGGGCGTCTCGCCAGGTGCACCGAATGCTTCGATGAGGGCGCGGAGAGCCGCTCGGACACGTTGCTCGGGGCTTACGTCGGTACCACCCAGGGCCTCCGCTCCCTCTCCCACAAGCGACGAACCTGAGAGTTGATCGGCCGGGAGCGCGAAAATCGGCCCGGAGGCATCCACGCCACGAAACTCTTGGACGGCGAACTCGTTCCGCCCGACGGGATGGATGACGGTGACCGCGACCGTGGCGGTGGGATGGTCGAGCGCGCGAGTTACGGCTTCCATGGTGGAGATGCCGCGGATTCGCACTGCATGGGCAATGGCGAGGCCCTTCGCCGTTGCGATGCCGACGCGCAGGCCGGCGTAGTTGCCGGGACCGCGGACAACCGCGATTCCGGAGAGGGAATTCCTTCTTTCACCCAGAACCGAGGCAATCGCGGGAAGAAGCAGGCGTGAATGGTCGTGGCCCCCACTGACCACCGAAGACTCGATTATCTGGCCGTCGACCGCCAGCGCGAGCGCGATCTGGGCAGAAGCTGTATCGATGGCGAGTATTGTGCTCACGCCGCTCCGAGGGAGCCAACGATCTCGCTGCCGCGGTCCCCGCGTGGGAGGAAGCGAAGTCGGCGCTGGCGATCGATGTCGCCGTAGCGAAGCTCGATGACGAGGCCATCACCGGGGAGCAAGTCGGCCCCGCGCTCTGGCCACTCGATGACCAGAACGCCCCGCTCGGCGTAGTCCCAAAGCCCCAATTCATCAAGGTCTTCAACATCCTCGATCCGGTAAAGATCGACGTGGAACAGCGTTTCCCGACCCTCGTACTCGTTCATCAAGACGAACGAAGGGCTGTTGACCGCCGCACTACAACTCAGTCCGCGACCGATGCCCTGCGTGAGACAGGTCTTACCGGTACCGAGATCCCCGCTGAGGAGGACGATGTCCCCCTTGCGGAGGAGCCGACCAAGGCGTTCGCCGATGTCGCGCGTCTCTTCTTCACCCGCGGTCGCAAGTTCAAGGTCGTGTCGATCGGCCATGATTCGAGTATAGGCAGGCAGGTCGCTACGCCATATTCGCGTGGTAGGCTTGGAATCATGCGGATCGCCCTCCTCTCGGATGTGCACTCCAACCTCGCCGCGCTCGATGCGGTTCTCGCCCACGCGAGTGGAGAACGGTACGAAGCCGTGTGGCACATGGGAGATCTGGTGGGCTACGGGCCTGACCCGGATGCGGTGGTTGCCCGGATGATTGCCGAAGGCGCGCGCTGTGTCATGGGAAACCACGACGCGGCGGCCATCGGAACTATCGACATCGCGGCGTTCAACGGACCAGCAGCCGAGGCGGCGCAGTGGACCATGAGGACGATTACGGATGCCAGCCGCGCCTACCTGGCAGCGCTCCCGCAGATGGAGGAGGACGGGCTCTTCACGCGAGTCCACGGCACAGCAAGCGACCCGATCTGGGAGTACTTGAGTACGTACGAGGCTGCATTGAGGCACTTCGCGGCCGTCCAAACGCAGTTCAGTGTGGTGGGACACACTCACCTGCCTCTCGTTATCCGCGAACTAGATGGAGCAGCCGTGGACGCCTCTACCCCGAACGAAGGCGAACTGGTGGCACTCGGCGAAGGCCGAGTTTGTCTCAACCCGGGCGGCGTCGGGCAGCCGCGAGACGGCGACCCTCGCAGTGCGTACGCGCTTTTGGACACGACGGAAGGCAGTGTGACCTTCCATCGAGTGAGCTACGACATTGCGCGAACCCAAGCGCGGATGCACGCATGCGGCTTGCCCCTCATGCTCATTGAACGGCTCGCCCGGGGCCGGTAGGAGTAGGAAGTGACCGATCGATTGGTGGTGGGCCTGACGTTTCGCATCGACGAAACCTTAATTTCCGAGATTGAAGCGGTAGACCCGCGAATCCGCGTGGTGCGCCTGTTCGAAATCAGCGGTCGACAAGCGCCAGACGCCGAGACGAAGGCGGGGTTGTTCGAACAAATTGCAACGGTCGAAGTGCTGATGGGTACGAGCGGAACCGCTCGCGAGTACTTCGAGGCGGCCACTGGATTGCGCTGGTTTCAATCGATCAACGCCGGGCTGGAGCGGTTGGAGCGTGAAGGCGTACTCGGGATGGGTTTCGCCGTGACAAGTGGCGCCGGGATCGCTTCGGTGGCGATCTCTGAATGGATCCTGGGGACGATGGTGATACTGACCAAGAACTTGCACGTCTACGTCCGCCAGCAGGCGGAGGGGAGCTGGGAGTCACGCCGGTCAGGCGAACTGGATGGCAAAACCGTGGGGATCGTCGGACTCGGCGCGATCGGGCGGGAGACCGCGAAGCGCTGCCGGGCCTTCGGCATGCGCGTCATCTCCTCGCGCCGGACGGTCCTCGCCGGCTCGAGCGATCCCGACTGTGACGTCGTTTTCCCGTACTCCGAACTCCCGCGGCTGCTGGATGATGCGGATTACGTGGTGCTGTCGGTGCCCCTGACCGCGGAGACACGTGGGCTGATCGGAGCGCCCGAATTGGCGAGAATGAAGTCGACGGCGTTCCTGTTTAACGTCGCTCGAGGGGATGTGGTGGACCAGGCTGCGCTGATTACGGCGCTGAAGACGGGAACGATTGCGGGTGCTGGGCTGGACGTAACGAGTCCCGAACCGCTACCCGCGGATTCCGAGCTCTGGTCGCTTCCGAATGTGGTCCTCACGCCCCATATGTCCGGGAACGTAGAGGGTTACGGACACAAGGCAGCAACAGTCTTCGTGGCGAACCTGCGACGCTACGTGGCCGGAGAGCCGCTTGAGCACCTCGCGAATCCGTCACTCGGCTACTGAAGGAGTGACCCCTGCGAGACCGGGGATAACTCTTAACTCGAGAACGTTTCGGTTGACCTAACGAACTCCTATCCGTACCTTGATTTCAGAAACGCATAGGCTTCCACGAGAGCGGCGATCCCTGTCATCCTCAGGAGTAACCACCAAACAATGATCAAGTCCACACCAGAAAATGGAAGAGTCCCCGTCTCCGCGGGCCTCGGCAACCGCATTCGAACAGCCCGGCGGGACGCAAGCATGAGCCAGGGCCAACTGGCGACCGCGCTGAACACCACACAGAGCGCCATCAGCCTCTACGAGGCCGGCCAGCGTTCGGTCGGCATCGATATGCTGCTCAGCGTGGCTCGAATCCTCAACAGGCCCCTTCACTACTTCCTCGGCGAAGACGGCGACATGCTCTATGTCAAGGACAGTGAAATCGCAGAGCTGATCGCAGAACTGGAGCGCCACCCGGAGGACCTGCCTGAGCTGCTGGAGTACTGGAACTTCCTCCGCTGGCGGCGCGTCAGCAAGAACGGCGCGCGCTAGACCGAGGCAGCCGGCTTAATACTCGCAGGGCTCTCCGCAAGGAGAGTCCTTATGCTTGGGCGACACGAGGACACCAACGCCCAGTGAAAGCCGAGGATCCATCGTGGTACGACGGCTCTGTGACGAAACAGACGCGCGACGCTTGCTGAACCCCGGCCCCGTAGCGATTGTGACCACGCACTGGCGAGGAATGGCCAACGCTGCTCCCATTGCCTGGACGACTCCACTGGCGATGGAGCCGCCACTCATAGGCATGGCGATTCATCCGCATCGCCACACGGCCGATATGATCCGTTTCAGCGAAGAGTTCGCGATCA
>JBDUAL010000089.1:0-6592 GCA_040004685.1 Anaerolineaceae bacterium
AGCGCGATGTCTGGATCACGATCATCATGTCCGCAGACGGCGCCTGCCCGCAGACAGTCGTTGTGCCGGCGGCCACGCCGACGGGTTCGCAAGGCTTCCCAACTCGCACAGCAACTCCCAGCCGCACACCGACCCCGAAAGCGACGCCCACGAAGGCGCCGACCCCGGCCGTGTTCAAGCTTCGCATGCAAGCCATCGCCAGCGACGGCGCGGACTAACCACCGTGTGTCAGTCCGCGGGCGGCGACACAGGCGCACCGATGCCGTTCGCGCGCAGGTAGACGAGCCGCCACGTGACCGTCAGTGCGCAAACTACCGCGAGGATGACCAGCGTCCAGTAGCACTGCCCGGCAAAGGCGCCCACTGCGGCGATGAGCGAGCGAACGTCACGGCTTGCCAGCCCGAAGATCGCGTCCAGCCTGCCACCAATGAGCGCCTCCGGGAGGTCGGCTTCAATGCGCGCTCGGCTGTAGCTGACGATCAGCGCTCCGGCCAGGGCCAACGCGCCCACCACCTCGGCCCGCGGCAGGTCTTCGAAGCGCACCGCGTAGACCGTCATCCCGCCCAGCAGGAGCGCGTCCGCGTACCGGTCGGTGACGGCATCGAACACCGCGCCGAAGCGAGTCGCCATGCTTTTCAGCCTCGCTAGTTCGCCGTCTACGCCATCGAGCACGCTCACCATCTGGATCCCGATGCCCCCGGCGATGTTCCAGCCCATAGCCAGCATCCCCGCCGCGATCACCGCCAACACCAATGTGGCGCCGGTGAGAGCATTCGGGGTCGCCGGCGTAGACGAAAGTGCGCGGGCCATAGGGCGGCTAAGCGGCCGATTAAGGTAGCGCGACACCGGGCCGTCGTAGCTCACAGTGTGCGCAGCATGGCGCCGGCCGCCACCAGGTCGTCTTCGGTATCGATGTCGTACCAGGGGGCCCCGGTTACGTCGGCCGCGTAAAGCAGCCGGCGTCGTGCGAGCTCCGCCATGATCAGACTCAGTTCACAGTCGGCGGGCGCCGCCGCGGCTGCCGCCCAAACATCAGGCGTCAGGGCAAAGACGCCGGCGTCTAAAGTCTGCCAGCCGAAAACATTTTTACCGATCGCAGTCACGCGGCGGCTCCCATCGGCCGCTAGTGCTAGCTTCGTCGCCTCCTCGGTGAACCCGGGGTCTCGGCGCAAGGCGTCCGCCGCCACATAGCAGTTCGCGGGGTCAGCGGCGTATGCACGGGTCAATCCCCGCACCAACGCCCCACTCAGTACGTGGTCGGCCATCAAGAGAAGAAACGCCTCATCGCCACAAAAGTCCTTCGCGGCCGCCAACGACAGCGAAGCTCCGCCCTCGAAGCGCGGATTCGAGACGAATGTTATTGCCAGTGCCTGGTGACCGTCGGCCAACGCCGCCCGTAGCTGCGCCTCGCGGTAGCCCGTGACCACGACCACATCGCGCAAGCCAGCAAGCACCAGCGCATCCAGCGTGTAGCTGATCATTGGGCGGCCGTTTAGCGGGAGGAGCGGCTTCGCAAGCGCACGTGTGCGACCGTAGAGTCGACCGCCATCGCCAGCAGCGAGAATGACCGCGCGCGATGGGATTGGCGAGTCCATCCGCTCATACTACGGTGCCGGACCGCCAACCATCGACAGGCGGTTCGGGCCATCTCGCGCTAGAATAGTTCGACGGTCGAGTTGCCGTATCGGAGGGTCACTACATGTGGAAAACAATCGGCTACCTGTCTCTCACCTGCGCCATCTTCATCGGACTGCTGATTTCGATGGCGATCATGGGCCTCAAGGCGTAGCCGTTTGCCCGCGCGTGCGTCCCGCTTGAAGATCTGTCGGTGCGGGAGAGCCGGCCGCACCAACCAGCGCTCGCCCACAACCGGTTAGCGCCTGAGTAACGCCTGCTGCTTTCGCCGACCGGGCGCGTACGCCACGCTTTAGGCATGCCGGATTCGTCCGCGGGTACCTCCCGCTTCCCCTCGAACTGCCCTTCCGGCCCTCACTGGAGGACTGACCACGGCCGAGGCACTGGCCCGCGTAGCGGCCGGGTCTCGCCAACGTCGATTCCACGAGCCAGCGCACGACGGCGATGTCATCCGCGCCAACGCCCTCACCTTCTTCAACGTAATCCTTGGCGCACTCATCGTCCTCCTCGTCGCCCATCGCCGCCGTCGCCACCGCGCTCATCGGCCAATGAACCCTTAGCCGATACTGGGACCAATTCCTCAACATCCTTACCGCCAAATCCCGCGAGCAAGACAAGCTCCGCGCTGTTTAGCCGACCGCGTCGCTATTCAATTTTTCGCCGACGAACGGGTGGCGATTCGCGCCGCTTTCGAAGTCTCTACGTCGACTCGGCGACGAAGCCTCGTGGGCAACGCTCTCGAATCCAGGATCCGCGCCAAACCTTTATGGCTGCTCACGGGACCTGACTTTCGTCCGACCCGTTCGCTAGGCTGACGCTTCGAACGAAAGCGACGTTCGGCGCCAACTCCGCCCAGCCCGGAGCGGCCAACTCGCGGTAGACTTGCGCACATCTCTTGGAGGAACAACCCATGCCCGGAACCGTGCTCTACGAACGCGAAGGCCACGTCGCGACGATTACGTACAACCGCCCCGAAGCTCTGAACGCCATCAACGGCGAACTGCGCGAGGACCTCAACGCGTCCTGGCTCGCCTTTCGCGAGGACGACGACGCCTGGGTTGCGATCGTCACTGGCGCTGGGCGGGCGTTCAGCGCCGGCGCGGACCTGCGCGACTCGGCGAGACCCGTGGGCACCACCCATTGGGAAACGCCGAGCATGAACTCGCTCGAAAGCGGCGTCGAAATCTGGAAGCCGGTCATCGCCGCGGTCAACGGATACTGCCTCGGTTTCGCCTGCACCCTCGTCGCCGCTTGCGACTTCGTCATCGCCAGCGAACGTGCCGAGTTCGGCTTCCCAGAAGTGCGCATCGGAGTGCCGACCATCCAGGGCGCCGTGCGCATGCCGCAGAAGGTCGGCTGGCAGAACGCCATGGAGCTCCTGCTCATCGGCGAGCGCGTGAACGCCGCCCGGGCGAAGGAGATGGGGCTCGTTGGTAAGGTTGTGCCACATGAAAACCTGATGGACGAAGCGAGGGCACTGGCCGCAAGACTCTGCCAGTCCGCCCCGCTCGCCGTCCGGGCGACCAAGGAAGTGGCCTGGCGCGGTCAGCAGATGCCCTTCGTGGAGGCGATCCGCTTTGGCGAAACGATGCGCCGCGTCGCAGGCGCGACCGATGACGCGAAAGAGGGCATGGCTGCAGCCCGCGAGAAGCGTACTCCGCAGTGGAAGGCGAAGTAGGGGCGCTACACTGGAGAACGACGTACACCAGTGGAAGTTCCGGCGGCAACCTTCGAACGACTCGCGTTGGAGGACGAAGACTCCCAATGGGAGATGGTCTGCGGGCGTTCGCGGAGGAAACCAGACATGACCTATCGCACAATGAAGGCGGCACTCTGCTGCTCGTCATCCTGCACGCGCAGCTCGATGACTGACTCTCCCGAGTGCGATTCCATGCTGGCCACGCGAAACGAAATGACACCAACTACTTCATCCCCGACGTGATGGTGCTGCCGTACGACTACACCGTAAAATTTCATGGAAGCCGTGCCCTCGAAAGTACTCGGCCCACTGCCGTTCGTCGCCGAAGTCTGGTTACCATCGACCGGCGAGTACGACGTCGATGAGAAGTTTCCCCAGTACCAGCGCCGCGGTGACCTCGAAATTTGACGGTTGCATCCGTACGAACGGACGATCATCGCCTGGCGACGGCAGGCTGACGGGACGTACAGCGAAATGCTCTGCGCCAACGGCCCCGTGCCGCTGGAATCGCTGCCCGGCGTCAGCGTCCTGCTCGAATCACTCTTCCGTTAACCGCCATAGCTGACGGAGAGGCCCGCGCGGGCATCCGATTGAATCCCGTACTGCGGTATCGGGTATCGCAATCCGTTTCCGGCCAGCCGCTTCATTCCCGCTATCGCGCGCGGCAGATACTTCGGCGGCATCGCCATCAGCAGTTCGTCGTCCAACACACCGCCGTAGCGACGCTCAGCGAAGCACGGGATGGCCAGGCTTGGCTCGCCCGTCTTCAGCGCGCGGCCCCATGAGTCGGCGCAGGCCGATTCGCCCACCACGCTCCATTCGAACTTCTTGTAGCCAGCCCATTGGAGGCCGTTGATCAGGATGATCATCTGGCCCGGCGTTGCGTAGATGAGGCAGATGTCTGGTGGGTCGAGCCGGCCAGAGGTCAGCGGCGAGACGGCCATCGCCTCGAAGCTGCCGTAGGGCACGCAGTCCATTGCTGCCTGGTGACTCGCCGAATCTTCGAGCGTTTCGAACCAAACGCCGGCCATGTTCTTACCAGAGAGCCACTTGTCATCCTGGGGGTGAAGGCCGATGACCGCCCCGCACTGAGCGCCCACGAGATCCTCGTTCGTGATGCCCACGGTCCAGCCGAGCCGCGCCGCCTGGGCCACGATCTGGTCGGTTGTGTGGATGGCGCCAGGGCGGCGAATCTTCGGAATCGCTTCCATCTCAGCCCTGGTGGCAAACATCTTCATGCCGATTGGGGTAGTTTTCAGCCGGAGCAACTGGTTGAGCTCGCTCACGAGGCTTGCCCAATCGTAGGTGACCGGCTCTTCAGTAGGAATGGACTCGAGATCGATCGTTGTCATGCGCGGAGGGTAGACTCGCCACGGCCGTTCGCCAAGCGGCGGCCTTCTCGAGTACGGTCAGGGCTTGATTGGACGGCGAGACCACTCTTCCAGAGTTGACCACGCCAGTTTGTTCGAACCGTCGCTCTTTCGCAGGCCGATGTCCTTGAAAACCGAGGCCGTTCCGGTGCTGGCAAATGCTGGGTCCAGTGCTGCGAACCACACGGCCATGCTAAATCCCAGTTTGTTCGCCTCGTTCAGGATGCGCGCCAGGTAGGCCTGCTGGTCCTCTTCGGTGCCCACGCTTACCTGCCCATCGACCGGCGCCGACGGGTAGCCGGTTTCGGAGATCAGGATCTCGCCGTCCCAGTAGGTCTTCAGCTGCGAGTAGTAGTCCACTCGAAGATCCGCAGCCGAGCGGATGCCGCTGAGGAACGGATAGCTGCTGATCGCGAACGCGTCCATCTTCGTGCGGAAGCGATCCATCACCGACCAGTGCGGCGGGTGCACCTCTCCGAAGTTCCCCTCTAGGTCCTCGAGCTGGAACGTGGGGAAGACCTTGGTCTTGGGGTTCGCCGCCTTCGCCGTCTCGTAGGCCTCCTGGTAGAGCGAGATGAAAGCGTCGAACTGCTTTGGATTGCGCTCGAACGTCATGTTCACTTCGACTCCGAGGGCGAGGTAGTCCGGGGCGTAATTCTTCACTACGTACGCGGTGTAGGCGATAAACGCCTGGCGAAGCCTTGGGTCCAGAAAGCCGAGTTCCGGGTCCACGCTTGGGGGGAGGTTGGCAAGCCGGCTGCGCTGCACCACGCCATCCGTGGGGTCGATCGCGTAGAAGCGCTTCAGGGCCTTGTACTGGTTCAAGAGCTCGGTTTCCAGCCGTGTCGTCTCGGCGGTCGACTTCGAAATGGAGCCCCCTGGGAGGAAGTCTTCCCACGGAGGCGTGCGTTGGATCAGCACCACGTCCCCGTACTGCGCCGCCGTCGCGAAGGCGCCGATGTAGGCATCACTCGTGCGTTCAGGCGGGAGTGTGCTGAATCCGAGGCGCAGCGTGCGCGGCTCTCCGGCGGGCTCAGCGCGCATTACCGGGGGACCAGGGCCGGTGACCTGCGGAGTCCCCTGCGCGTTCTTGGTCACCTTTGCGCTCCCACAGGAGCTCGCCAGCAGGATCAGCGCGAGGAGTGGCAGCACTGCTACAATCGCAATTGCGGGGTGGTGCCGGGATCGGTTGGGAGTAGCCATGCGGCGTTTGTTCCTCGGAGCTGTGGTGCTGGGGATTCTCATTGGCGGCGTCGTCTCCGGATTCCGAGCGCTTACTGGAGGCAGGTCAGACTCGGCCAACAGCCCGAATGCGCTGTCTGAAGTAGGTTCGGCTCGGGCCGCGATCGAAGCTTTCGCCAGGGCCTGGACGGGCGAAAACTTCCAGGCCCTCTATCTCTTATTGGACCCCGAATCGCAGCGCGCCACCACACTCGAACAGTTCACTACCGCCTACAGCTCGTTCGCCAGCGAAATGACCAGCATCGAATTGCGTGCAGCTCCCGGAACCGTCCAGGGAACCCAGGCAACCCTTCTCGTGAAGCTGACTACAGCCTATTTCGGGCAGTTCGAATACACCACTATCCTTAACCTGACTAGGTCTCCGACCACCTGGCTTATCCACTGGGACCCATCCGCAATCCATCCGGATTTGCACGACGGCCGCACGTTCAAAAGCACAATTCAACGGCCCGTCCGTGGCGCCATCCTCGATCGCACCGGTACACCGCTGGCCCTCACCAAGGATGTTCGCTTCCTTGGTCTCAACCGTGCCGTGGTGACGGACAAGGCGGCACTCACGGCGGCACTCGTGGACTTCGGGTTTACGCGCGAACAGGTGGACGCCGCCTTCAACAGTGGCGGCAGCGTCACGCAACGCGTGCAGGTG
>JBDUAL010000090.1:0-6577 GCA_040004685.1 Anaerolineaceae bacterium
GTGGCGCTACCTGCTCGCCGGCGGGGAGCGCGGCCGCCGTCTTCGCGACCGCTACCGCCGCCTCAACGTCCCTCCGCAGGATGCGGCCATCCGGGCCACTGCCGGTCAAGGTTCTAGTGTCCAGCCCAGCCTCAGTAGCGATTCGCTTCGCAACCGGCGAGATGCGTAATCGGGAGTTGGAGGCCGCTGAAGCCCCCGCCGGCGGGGGTGCGGCCGCTGCTCGTGACTTGGCTGCGGCCTCCGCGGGCGCCGCCGCGGTTGACGAGGACGGCGTCACCGCGGCCGGTTCAAGCGTGTCCGCAGCGTCGGTTGAGGTTGTCGCGGGGGCTTCTGCCGCGACTGGTTCGGCGTCCGCGGCTTTGGAAACCGGTTTGGCCTTCGGTTCCACCGTGCGCCGAGGCGGCGTTTCAGCTGGTGGCAGGTGCTGCACTTCGCCCACCTTTTCCGCGGGGTCGCCGAGCAGGGCGATAATATCGCCAACGGGAACTACGTCGCCCTCGCTCGCCACCTGCTTGAGCAGCGTCCCCGCTTCAAACGCTTCTAGTTCAACCGTAGCCTTGTCCGTTTCGATCTCGGCGAGGATGTCCCCGCGAGCGATCACGTCGCCCACGTTCTTCAGCCAGTGCAGGAGCGTTCCTTCGGTCATATCCGCGCCCATCTGGGGCATAGTTATTTCGAAAGCCAAGGGACGTCTCCTCGAGGTGGTTGGCGCCTAGAGCATCTGGAGGACGGCATCGACGACATCCTCTTCGGACGGTAGCGCGGCGAACTCTAGGTCGCGATTGTAGGGGAGCGGTACATCCTTGCTGCAGACGCGGGCGACCGGAGCGTCCAGGTAGTCGAACGCCTGCTCCATCACCTGCGCGCTCAACTCCCCGGCAAACCCGCCGAACCTCCAGTCATCTTCCACGAACACGCAGCGATTGGTCTTCTTCACGGAGGCGATGACCGTCTCCATATCGAGCGGCCTGAGCGTGCGCAGGTCGATCACTTCGGCCCTGACCTTTTCCTGTTCGAGGAGCATGTCTGCAGCTCGAAGCGCCTGGTGGACGCTCCCCGAATAGCCCACGATGGTCACGTCGCTGCCTTCGCGTAGGACGTTCGCTTTGCCGAACTCGATCAAGAAGTTCGGGTCGTCGGGCACTTCACCCTTCAGCCCATAGTTGGCTGTGTGTTCGATGAAGATCACCGTGTTCTGATCGCGGAAGGCGGTTTTCAGTAGTCCCTTGCCATCTGCGGGATTAGATGGACATACCACTTTGAGGCCTGGGAAGTGGGCGTACAGGCCTTCGAGGCTGTGGCTGTGGGTCGCTGCCAGCTGGCTCCCACCGCCGCTCGCCATCCGGATAACGAGGGGCACGTTGATCTGTCCGTTGGACATGTGGTGAAGTTTCGCTGCGTTGTTCACTATTTGATCGAGCGCCAAGAAGCTGAAGTTGATCGTCATCAACTCCACCATGGGGTGCATCCCGCCCATGGCCGCCCCGATTCCAGCACCAACAATCCCGGATTCCGCAATCGGACTGTCGCGCACCCTGTCCTCACCGAACTCCTCGAGCAATCCTTTGGTTACTGCGTACGAACCGCCGTAAGCGCCGATATCCTCACCAAGGAGGAAAATGTCTGGGTCGCGTAGCATCTCCTCCCGAATCGCCTCACGGAGGGCGTCGCGCATTCGCATCTCAGGCATCCGGCGATTCCCTGTAGAGGTGGTCCATCAGCGTGCTGATCGCCGGGTTCGGGCTGCTTTCGGCAAAGGCAACCGCCTCGTCCACGACCTGCTCGACTCGCTGTGCGATTTCGGTTAGGCCGGCTTCGTCCAACTCTCCGCGTCCCTGCATGTACGCCTTTAATTTCTCGATTGCGTCCCGCTTGCGATACTGCTCCACTTCGTCCTTCAGCCGGTAAAGCTCGGGGTCCGCCATCGAGTGACCTCGGTAGCGATACGTCATGGCTTCGACAAAGTAAGGTCCGTTGCCGGCCCGGCAGTGATCAACAGCCAGCTTCGCAGCTTCATGCACGGCCAGCACATCCATGCCGTCTACGGAAACCGCCGGCATGTTGTACGCCGCGGCGAGCTTCGGGATCTCCGTCGAAAGCGATTCCTTGAACGGCACCCCCATGCCATACAGGTTGTTTTCACAGAAGAACACGACCGGCGTCTTCCAGAGCACCGCAAGGTTCAGCGCCTCGTGGAACTCACCTTCGCCAACGCTCCCGTCACCGAAAATGCACATCGTCACGTAGTTCGTCTTCTTCAGCTGCGAGGCAAGACCAAGCCCTACGGCAAGGGGAAGGTGGGCGGCTACAATGGCGTAACCTCCCAGGAAGCCCTTCTCTAGGTCGAAGAGGTGCATCGAGCCGCCGCGGCCACCACTCACGCCGTCTTGCTTCCCAAAGAGTTCTGCCATCACCCGGTTGGGATCGAGTCCGCGGGCGAGCGCGTGGCCGTGGTCGCGGTAGTGCGTGACGATCTTGTCATGTTCGGAGAGCGCGCTCATCGCGCCGACTGCACACGCCTCCTGGCCCGTGTAAAGGTGGAGGAAGCCGCGTACCTTGCCGCGCGTGTACATCTCCCCAGTCTTCTCCTCGAACCGCCGGATAAGCATCATCTGGTACAGGAACACTCCGAGCTGTTCCGCTCCGAGGTCGGCGACGGCTCTTCGGTCTGTGGTGGTTCCTACAGTCACGATGCGGCTACTCCCTGCGGCGTCGCCGCCCTAGTGCGCTTTCGCTGGACGACGTGGATCGCCTGGCCATCGGTCGCGAGCGCGGCCTCTTTGAGTGCCTCGCCGAGCGTGGGGTGGGCGTGAACAGCAAAGCCCAGTTCGATGGTGGTCGCCTCGAGCAGGGCGACCAGTGAGGCTTCTCCGAGGAGTTCGTTGACATCGTGGCCAACCATGTGGATGCCGAGAACCTGCCCGGTTGGAGCGTCGGCAACAACTTTGATGAATCCTTCGGTTTCACCCACGGCAATCGCCTTGCCCAGTGCGGTGAATGGGAACCGCCCCGTCTTCACCGTGAAGCCCGCTTCCTTTGCGCCCTTTTCCGTGTACCCAATAGAGCCGACTTGAGGCTGGCAGAACGTCGCGCGGGGCATGTGGATGTAATCCAGGGCAGCAGTGCTGTGCCCGGCAATGTGCTCTGCGGCGATCACGCCCTGCTGCGAAGCGACGTGGGCCAGCATCAACTTTCCGGTGACGTCGCCGATCGCGTATACCCCCAGTATGTTCGTCTGCATAGAGTCGTCGATTTCGATGAACCCGCGTTGCGTGTCCACTCCAAGACCTTCGAGGTTCAGTCCCTGGGTGTGCGGAACAAAGCCGACCGCTACCAGCACGCAATCCACTTCGATCGTTTCATTGCCAGCCTCGGCCGAAATCGTCACTCGCGCCGCTCCGTTTTCCACGGCCACGCTCTCGACCCGAGTCTTCAGCAGGCTCCGAATGCCGCGCGAATCGAATGAACGCTTGAGGGCCCGTCCCGAGTCTTGATCCTCCAGTGGAACCAGCGTTTCGAGGAGTTCCGCGATCGTTACCTCGCTCCCATAACTTGCCCACGCGTGCGCAAACTCCACACCAATTGGGCCGCCGCCGATGATCAATGCCCGTTTTGGGGCCGTTCGCATCGCGAGTGCTTCACGGCTGGTGACGACGGTCGTCCCGTCAATCGGGATCCCGGGCAGCGCGCGCGCAGAAGCGCCAGTGGCGATGATGATGTTGCGCGTGCCGTACGCGTTGCCGTCGCTCAAGATGGTGTTGCGGTCTTTCAACGCAGCTGAGCCAGAAATGACCTTTACACCGGCCTCCGCCAGTAAGGTCTCCACGCCGCCCACAAGCTGCTCGGCAACACGTCGGCTGCGATCCACCGCCGCCCCGAAATCGAACTGAGGATCGGTGACGGCGATGCCCCACTTTTTCGCGTCACGGACAAGGTTCACGACATCGGCGTTCTTCAGGATCGCCTTACTAGGAATGCATCCCCAGTTGAGGCACAGCCCACCAACGCGGTCCCGTTCAAAGAGTGCGACCGAAAGGCCAAGCTGGGAGGCGCGGATGGCGGCGACATAACCGCCCGGGCCGCCCCCTATGATTGCAACATCGAATTCAGCCATAGTCTGCTCCTAGACTAGCATAGATGGAAGGTGATGGCTGGCCGACGTCGTGCGAATACCAACGCTGCACAGTGATTCAATCGTGCGCGACTTTGGGTGCGATTGTCGATGGGTGGTCGTCACCGACCATTCCGGACTGGTCGCGTCTTGGCGGTAGAAATGGTCGCCGGAGGACGTAGATCGCGTGGCTGCGTAGCACCGGCACGCTCGCAAGCGGACCGTAGAGCCATGGGACGAACCGTCCAACGGGCCTCGCGATCGGAGGCGCAAGGGTGATCCGACGTGTTCGGAGCGGGCACTTCGGAAACCAGCGGCGCACGTTGTCGGCGAGTATCGGATGGACGGCTGCGTTACGAGGGTTCTTCTTTCGCATGTCGTAAAGCACGATCAATCCGCCGGGCCGAGTAATACGGAACATCTCTCGTGCGATTGCCTGCGCCACATCCTCATCCGGCACGCTGCTGAAAAGAGTGAATGCCAGCGTGATGTCAAAAGTGGCGTCGGTTTCCGGTATATCGGCCGCGCTCCCGCAGTGCACCCGGATCTCCGGTGCGTGCGCCCTGTTGTAGTCCACTGCCGCATGGTCAAGGTCAATCCCGGCGAGGTTTTCTGG
Source organism: Anaerolineaceae bacterium (assembly GCA_040004685.1). Classification (GTDB taxonomy): domain Bacteria; phylum Chloroflexota; class Dehalococcoidia; order Tepidiformales; family Tepidiformaceae; genus PNKC01. Next base: position 4,728 of record JBDUAL010000090.1, read on the forward strand.
CCGCGCCCCCCACTGCAAAAAAAGCCGCAAGTTGTAACCCGTGGAGCAGCCCGCCTCGAAAGCCCGGTAGTGGTCTAACGAGTCAACGCCATGCGATCGCAACACCTTCGAGAGGAAGCGCTCGCGCTCTTGCACCATTAATAGGTTGCCGGGCTGGAGGATGGACTGGTCGGCCATGCAAATCAAGGCTTGCGGCGAGGCGGGTAAGGCGCAAGCACTAACTGCAACTGGGCTAGAATCGAGCTACGAGGTGACAGCCATGGCAACAATCGAACAGGCATACGTTGAGACCCACCGGAAGTCTGCGCAGCTCTACGAGCGAGCAGTAAAAGTGCTTCCCAGCGGCGTCACCCACGATAGCCGTTTTGTGCGGCCGTTCCCTCTGTACGCGGCGCGTGCGGCTGGCTCCCGCAAGTGGGACATCGATGGTCGCGAATACGTGGATTTTGTCATGGGCCACGGCGCCCTGCTGCTTGGTCACAACTTTCCCTCTGTGCTCGAAGCAGCCATGGTCCAGCTCCCCCTCGGCACTCACTACGGCGCAAGCCAGGAGCGTGAGATCGAGTGGGCGGAAGAGGTCGTGCGTTTGGTGCCCTCCGCAGAAGTCGTCCGATTCACCAGCTCGGGCACCGAGGCCACCCTAATGGCCCTCCGCCTCGCCCGCGCTCACACCGGGAAGCCAGTCATTGTGAAATTCGACCGCCACTTCCACGGCTGGCACGACTACGTCGCAGCCAATTCGAAGTACGCGGGCGCCGTGCCAGCCGGCGTGCCCCAGAGTACCATGGAGAGCGTCATCGTCCTGCCCGTTAGCGAACAGGCGGTGCGTGAGACTCTCTCCAGTCGAGTTGACATAGCGGCCGTGATTATCGAATCGGCGGGCGCATCCAGCGGGACGCTACCGCTCCCAGACGGATTCCTCCAGGCGATCCGAAGCCTGACCAGCGAGCACGGAGTGGTCATGATCATGGATGAAGTGGTAACCGGCTTCCGCTGGGCGCCGGGCGGCGTCCAGGCGGTAGAAGGCGTCACGCCCGACCTGACAACCCTCGCTAAGATCCTCGCGGGAGGCCTACCCGGCGGCGCCGTTGTCGGCGGCAGCAGTGTCATGGAGCGCCTGCAGTTCCCGGCGCCCGGGACAAATGCGGCAAAGGTCGGGCATCCCGGGACGTTTAACGCAAACCCGTTGTCCGCGGCTGCGGGCGTGGCCTGCTTGCGGGAAATCGCTGACGGAAACCACCAGAAACGCGCGAACGAAAACGCGGCGCAGCTTCGGGCAGGAATGAACGGCGTTCTCTGCGAGTTGGGTCTCCCCGGAGTGGTTTACGGGCAATCCAGCGAGTTCCGGATTTTACTCACGGGCACCGTCCCAGAAGCCGCTGACTACCATCCGCGCAACCTCGCGTGGGACCTGATGGAGGCCGGCAACCCTTCTGAGCGTTCGCGCCTGCTTCACCTCGCGATGGCGAACCGAGGCACTCACCTCTTTGGCGACGGTGGAATGACAAGCTCTGTACATACCGGCGAGGACTTGGACATCGCCCTCGACGCATGGCGAGGGTCCCTGGTCGCACTTCGAGATGAAGGGGCGTTGTGAGGTGCTTGCGGTGCAGGCGTAAGATGGCCACATGATCTCGACGATCTTCTTCATTGCCATCCTGCTTGGCCCGTTCATCCTCTTCCTGGTGAACGCGCTCACGCAGCGTGCGAAGACCACGGGGATCCTCGGCGGGATCAAAATGCCGAAGGCGGCGAAGGCCCCCCGCGAACCCGGCTCAGCCCCCGTTGGCAGGGCGCCGAAGGCCAAACGCACTACGATGCGCGCCCGCCGAGTGAGCCATTGTGGGAGA
>JBDUAL010000091.1:0-6560 GCA_040004685.1 Anaerolineaceae bacterium
GAACCGGGCGATATCCTCGTCACCTACGCAACCGCGCCGCCATGGACGCCGCTCTTCGCCATCGCCGGCGGCATCGTCACCGATGCCGGCGGCACGCTTTCTCATTGCGCCGTCGTCGCCCGGGAGTACGGGATCCCGGCAGTCGTCGGTTGCCGCACAGCCACCGCCCGCATCGCCGATGGCGCCCTGATCACCGTCGATGGCGACTCCGGTCGCGTCCGAATCGAGGGCTGACGTCTCAACCCGCCTCGGTGCCGACCGTTGCGTCATCCGCCGCCGTAACGGGTTCACTTGGAGTGCGCTGCTTCAGCAAGCGGTACCGTTCCGCGATGCCGACCCCCACCGCGCACAACGCCGCCTCGACGCCCAGCGCCCCGCGCACGCCCATCAACTCGCTCCACCAGCCGGTCAGGAACCCCCCGACCGGGGTCGAACCGGCCATCAGCAGTAGGTAGATGCTCACTACGCGGCCGCGAAGATGGTCGGGCGCCTCCATCTGAAGGGTTGTGTTTGCACTGGTCATGAGCATCGTGCCCGAAGCGCCCGTCAGTGCCAGGGCGACCGCCGTGAGGGCGTACCAGCGTGAGAATGCGAGGGTCGCGAAGAATACGCAAAAGGCCGCCCCGGCAATCGTGAGGAAACGCGGCGACCTCGCGCCCGCTCCCGCCTGGATTACCGCCGCCGCCAGCGACCCCAGCCCAAGGGCTGACGTCATCAGCCCGAACTGGGCTGGGCCCGAGTGCAAGACAAACTTTGCAATGAGGGGGACCACCACGTTGAAGTTGTAGCCAAACGTCCCGATAAACGCGATCAGAATGAACACGAACGTCGCCGATGGCACGGTCGCTGCGTACTTGAGCCCCTCGGCGATCTGCCTAAGGATGCTGCCCTTTCCTGCCTTGGAGACCGACGCGTAGTAGTGGGACGGGCGCATCAGCGCGTACCCGTAGAGCACCGCGACATAGCTTGCTGCGTTGATCACGAACGTCAGTGAAACGTCTGTCGTTGCGATCACCAGCCCCGCCAGGGCAGGTCCAAGGACGCGCGATCCGTTCAGGATGGTGGAGTGCAGCGCCACGGCGTTGGGCAGTTTGTCCCGTCCCACTAACTCGAAGTAGAAACTCTGGCGCACCGGCCGCTCAATTGCACTCGCCAGGCCGCTGCAAAACGCCAGCACATAGAGATGCCACAACTCCACAACTCCGGCTACGGTGAGGGCCCCCAGCACGGCTGACACGATGAGCGCGAAGGACTGCACGATGACCAGCGTGGGCCGCTTCGGCAGCCGGTCCGCGATAACACCGCTGACAAGAGCGAACAACAGCATGGGGAGGAACTGCAAGGTCGTCACTATGCCGAGCGACACGCTTGACCCGGTGATCTCCAGTACCAGCCATGCCAGCCCAACGGACTGCATCCAGGTGCCCACCAGCGAAATCACCTGGCCGAAAAAGAAGACCTTGTAGTTGTGCTCCGAAAGCGACGAGAACTGCCGTGAGCTGAGGGCGCGAGCGTATTTTCGCAGGCGGCTCGTCGCCATCAACTACCCCTCACTCGTTTGAGCGGAATCCTACACCCGCCCGGCGCGAGTGACGATGACGCTGCCCGTTCTCAGGTGCCGGCGGCGACCGCCCGGTCGAGCCGCCCGGTCAGATTGCGCCGCTGAGAATCTACGTGAAGGCAGTGTTCGCGAACTAGCTCGCAGCCGTCGGCTCCGCCTTGGCGAAATCGGCGGGCCGCTTCGCGAGGAAGGCGTCGATCGCCTCGCGGTGCTCCCACGAGGCGTAAGTCGCGTTCAACGCTCGGCCTTCACGGCGCATCGCTTCTTCGAGGTCCGTCTCGTTGCTGTTTTCGAGAATGAGTTGGCGGATCTTCGTCATCGCGAATGCGGATTGCCCAGCCAGCTGTTCACCGAGGGCAACTGCGCGGTCGAGCAGCGCGGCGCCCGGCACGACTTCGGAGACCATGCCGGCTTCGCAGGCCTCGTTCGCACCGATCATCCTGCCGGTAAGGCACCAATCGAGGGCGCGAGCCTGGCCAACCATCTGGGGCAAGAGGGCGGAACTGGCCAGCTCCGGCACCAGCCCCATCTTCACGAAGAACATGCCGAAGCGTGCCTCCTCCGCGGCCATGCGGAAGTCCATGGGCAGCACCTGGGTGACGCCAATCCCCACGGCCACGCCGTTCACGGCGGCGATCGTTGGTTTCGGCAGGTTGCGAATGAAGCTCACCCAGTTGGTCCCTTCGGGTGTCGCGGGCGGCTTCGCCTGAGTGCCGCTTGCGCGGCGTTCGTTGTTGGTGCGAAACACCGCATCGATATCCGCGCCAGCGCAGAAGGCGCGCCCGGCGCCGGTGAGCACGATAGCGCCCGTTTCGCGGTCGTCGGCGGCCGCCTGCATCGCCTGGCGCATCTCGGTCATCATCTGGGGCGTCCAGGCGTTGAGTTTTTCCGGGCGATTGAGCGTGATCACGGCTACCCGCCCACGCTGTTCCACGAGGATCTGTTCGAGAGTCATAACGGTTCCTCCAGTTGCAAAGCGAGCATAGCGACCGCCGCGACGCTCGCCAAATCGACCCTATCGAACTGCTCTGTGTGACCTACCGGGGAGGCGCGAGGAGCACAGTGCCCATGATCGTCGCCTGCATCTCCTCTGGCTTCGTTCCGCAACCGCTCCAGATGCACGATCCGGCCATCCGTGACGCCAAGGGTGTCCGCCAATCGCGCGAAGTTAGTCTCACTGGTGTACACGAGAATGTACATACCGTAGGGCCACTTTTGGTCAGCCGGGACGGCCCCCGCTGACCTTATCGCATCGATCCGTCAACATCTGCGCAGGTGAAGTTGGCGTTCGGGTAGCGCGGAATTTTTCGAGCCACCCGCTCGCGGACCGCTTCGTAGACCACCAACCCACAGAGACTGCAAAACGACCGATCAGGCCGCGGCTCGGCGGTGCCGTCGTAGACTCGTTGGCGTTCTTCCACAGGATGTGCGCAGGCCATGGCCCGCAGAGTGATGCTTGGCCGCCGCCAACTCCTAGCCCACCCTGTCACCGCCCAAAGTTCTGCTTAGCGAGCCATGCCGTGATATTCCGCGTTCGGAAGCACACCCGCCGCCGACATCAGGCGATTCGTGTAGTTGAACATCGCCGTTACTTCGGCAATGTCCCACACGTCCTCTTCCGAAAAGCCGAGGCCGCGCAGATCGTCTACGTCTTCTTCGGAGCAGGTAACCGGGTCGAGTGTGAGTTTCACGGCGAAATCGAGCATCGCCATCTGCTTCTCACTCAAGCCCGCCCGGCGGTAGTCCAGTGTCAGCCGTGCACCCTTCACGGGGTCTTTCAACAACGCGCGAAGCGCAAAGCCGTGAGAGGTGAGGCAGTAGAGGCACTGATTCTGCATCGAAACGACCACCGAGATCATCTCGCGTTCGGCTTTTCCAAGGCCCGGAGAAGGCTGCATCAGGTCGTCGAAATGGGCTCGCCACTTAGTGAACCGGTCTTCGCGCCAGGCGAAGGCGCTGAATACGTTTGGCACAAAGCCCAGCTTCTCTTCGACCTGCTCGAATAGGGCACGGGTTTCCGCTGAGAGGCTGGAGCGGTTGGCGATTGGGAACCACGAGATACGGTCTTCCATGGCGACAGGGTATCGCATCGGCGGGGAGGGGCGAGTGCACTGACAAGCAACGCGAGGAATGGGCGGAGGTCAGGTAGTTGGCCGACGTTACTCCCTGGGAAGCGGGGCAGTCGTTCAGTTCGAGGGCGGCGGCGGGATAATCGGACCATCGGAGATACTCGGGCCATCGGGGTCTTGCCCGAGGCCGGTGAACCCCGGGAGATCGTCTCCGCCCTCTCTCAGCCGTTCGAGAATCTCCTTCGCCATGCTGTCCATCTGGTCGGGTGTGATTCCCATGCGTTCGAGGGTGGTGCGCATCAGACGCTGAACTTCGGCCATGTCCTCACGAATCAGCGCTTCCGCCATCTCCAGTTGAGTTTCGACGGCGAGGAAGCGCTCGCGTCGCTGCGATTCGTTTTCGGTGGCGAGGATGGTCGACATCAGGCGCGTGAAGAGTTGCGTCGTGCGTGCGATCCGGATGCGATCATCGTGGTGAGGCGGAAAGTCGCCAGTTACCGTGATTTCGAGTCCCGTGCGCTTGTCAGAGGCGGCGTACTGTTCTGGCATAAGTCACCGATAGCCTACCGCATGAATTGGGCAGATGCCCCTCTCGCGACCGGCGCCGGCCCCCGACTCATCGAGGTTCCGATTCTGGCCGCGCAAGAGAAGCCTGTCACGAAGGTCGAACTGAGTGACGCGATCGAACTCGTCTCTCCTCCCACGATCCTCTAGATATCGAGGTTCTTCACGTTCGCCGCGTTCGCCTGAATGAACTTGCGGCGGTGCGCCACTTCGTCGCCCATCAACTCGTAGAACAGGATGTCCGCCTCCGCGGCGTCGTGTACGTTGACCTGCAAAAGGGCGCGGGTGTCCGGCTTCATGGTTGTATCCCAGAGCTGCTCGGCGTTCATTTCACCCAGGCCCTTGAACCGCTGGACATTCAGAGTCTGCTTCTTGCTCTTGCGAAACTCTTCGAGTTGCGCATCCGAGTAGAAATACTTGATGTCTTTTCCGGCGGCGGCACGGTAGAGCGGGGGCTGCGCGATGTACAGATAGCCCCCATCGATCAGTTCCGGCATATTGCGAAAGAAGAACGTGAGCAGGAGTGTGCGAATGTGGGCGCCGTCCACGTCGGCGTCGGTCATGATGATCACTTTGTGGTAGCGCAGCTTGGAAACGTCCCACGTTTCGCGGATCCCGGTGCCGAGCGCCGAGATGACGAGCCGGATCGCTTCGTGGCCGAGCATCTTATCCGGGCGCGCCTTTTCGACGTTCAGGATCTTGCCGAAGAGCGGCAGGATGGCCTGGTTGCGCCGATCCCGGCCTTGCTTTGCCGAGCCCCCTGCGCTATCGCCCTCGACGATGAAGATTTCGGACTCTTCAGGGTCTCGGCTTGAGCAGTCCGCCAACTTGCCGGGCAATGTTCCGCTCTCCAACGCCGACTTGCGGTGGACGAGGTCGCGCGCCTTCCGCGCCGCCTCCCGTGCGCGAGAGGCCATCAGGCACTTCTCGATAATTCGGCGACCGTCGTTCGGGTTTTCTTCGAGGTGCTGGGTGAGCGCCTCTGCGAGCACGCTCTGGACCTGGCCGGAAACCTCGGGATTGCCGAGTCGCGTCTTAGTCTGGCCTTCGAACTGCGGTTCCGGCAGCTTCACGGAGATAACCGCGACCAGCCCCTCTCGCACGTCATCGCCCGTCAAGTTTGGGTCGTTGTCCTTGAGAATCTTGTTTTTGCGGGCGTAGTCGTTGAGCACTCGCGTCAATGCCATGCGAAAGCCGGTGAGATGGCTGCCGCCGTCGATCGTGTTGATCGAGTTGGCGAACGTGAAGACCGATTCGTTGAAGCCGTCGTTGTACTGAATGGCGCATTCGATCGCGTTACCATCAATCTCGCGGTCGACGTAGATCGGCTCCGGGTTCACCGCCTCGCGCTCGCGATTGATGTGCCGGACGAAGCTCTTGATTCCGCCTTCGAAGTAGTAGTTCACCTCCTGCCCGTCGCGTTCATCGAAGAGGTGGAACCAGACGCTCTTTGTCAGATAGGCGTAGAGACGCAAGCGTTCAGATTCGATCTTGAAGTCGAAATCCACGCTTTCGAAGATGGAGTCGTCCGGGAGGAAGCTGATCGTCGTGCCGCGGCCCCTGGTTGTGCCATTCAAGCCAACCGGCGCGAGCTCCGTCTGTGGGGCGCCGCACTTGTACTCCTGGCGGTAGACCTTGTGCGCGTGCTTCTCGCCCTGGGCCTCGGCATCGGGTACGACTTCAACCCAGAGGTCTTTGGAGAGCGCGTTGACAACGCTTGCGCCCACACCGTGGAGTCCGCCGGAGACTTTGTAGCTGCCGCCGCCGAACTTGCCGCCTGCGTGGAGAACCGTGAGCACAGTCTCAACGGCCGTCTTGCCAGTCTGCTTCTGGATGTCCACGGGAATGCCTCGGCCGTTATCGCGAACCGTGCACCAGCCATCCTGGTGGATGATCACTTCAACGCGGTCACAGAAGCCGGCCATCGCCTCGTCAACGGCGTTATCCACCAGCTCTTTGATAAGGTGGTGAAGGCCGGACTTATCGGTTGTGCCGATGTACATGCCAGGGCGGCGCCGTACGGCCTCCAACCCTTCAAGTACCTGGATATTCGCTGCGGTGTAGGAGCCGGGAGATGCTTCTTGGGTTGTCATAGAGAGGTTGTTCTGCCCTCGGCGGGGGGCCCGGGCTGATGCCGGGCTGATACCGCTTGGATACATGATCAGTTTACCACAAACGGGCGTTTTTTGCCAGTTTTTCGAGTCTCAAGGTCCCCCTCAGAGAATCTGATTAGTCGGCTGCACGGCGCCGCCGTGGCGGCTCTCCATAGCCTTCTGACAGGCCGGAAGAAGAAGCGTGAACTTCCTATCCACGTCCGCTGCGTGCCCCCGGGCGGCGCGGTGGAACTGATCCGATTGCAAGTAGCG
>JBDUAL010000092.1:0-6443 GCA_040004685.1 Anaerolineaceae bacterium
GCTCACAACTGTGGTCTCCTGCCGTTTGCGACGCAGTCTGGATCGTCAACTATCCTTCGACGGTGCGAATCCTCTGGGTCCACAACGGCATGTTGCTCCCGGCCAACGCCGGCGGGCGCATTCGCACCGTGTTCACGCTGCGTGAGCTCGCGCGGCGCCACGAAGTTAATGTGCTCTCGTCCTACCGCGCTGCGGCTGTCGATACGCAGTACGAAGAACGGCTTCAGGCAGAGTTTCCCGACGCTCAGGCCGTCCACCTTGGCGGGCCATGGTCGTGGGGCGGGGTCGCGAGAGCGGTGCGGCTCCTTTCGCGCGTGCCGGATGTGGTTCGCGAGGCGTCGTCACCGTCGCTCGCCTTGACCGTCGCCGAGCACTTGAAGAGTGGCGAATTCGATGTGGCGGTATGTGATTTCTTTGAATCTGCGGTCAACTTCCCGCAGCGCCCGGAGATCCCGGTGGTCCTGTTCGAACACAACGTCGAGTGGGAACTGATGCGGCTGCAATCGCCCCTCGCCCCGAGCTTGCGGGAACGCATCGCGATCAGCATCGAATCCAGGCGCTTACGCGCGTTGGAAGCGGGGGCAGTCTCGCGCTTTGTGCACACGGTGGCGGTCTCCGAAGAAGACGCCGCCGCGTTGCGGGCACTTGCCGGCCATTCCCGGGTGACCGCCATCCCAACTGGGGTGGACCTCGCCACCTACCGCCCGTCCGTAATACCGACGACCGGCGCTCCCACGGTAGCCCCCGCGCCTCGGTTCTCGCCCTCGCGTCGGACTCCGTTCAGGTCACCGGTGAGGTAGCCTCGGTTGCGGAATACCTCCGAACCGCATCTGTCGTCGTCGTGCCGCTCCGCGCGGGCAGCGGCACGCGGCTCAAGATCTACGAGGCGATGGCGACGGGTCGTCCCGTTGTCTCGACTTCCCTTGGCGCCACCGGCCTCGACGTCCACCCCGGGCGGGACATCGTCATCGCAGACGGTGCTGCTACTATTGCTAACGAAGTGACGGCATTGCTGAAGTCACCGGATCGGGCCGCCACTATCGGCGAGCGTGCCGCGAAAACCGCCGCGGAGTACGGGTGGCCAGCGGTGGCCGCGCGGTTCGAAAGCATCCTCGAATCGGTGATCCGAGAGCATGGCAAGGGCGGAAAGACCTCGTCGTAAGCCCGCCACCCCGCCCTAGATCGCCCCGCTGGCGCGCAACCCTGCAATCTCGGCCACGCTGAAGCCCAGCTCCCCCAGCACTTCGGCCGTGTGTTCGCCAACCTCCGGCGCGTGCCTCGGGCCAACTTGTGCCAACCCCTCGATATTGATCGGGTGGTTGACGATGAACGCCGCCGGGACCGATGGGTCAGTCGGCGGAACCACCACGTTCGTCACGCGCAGCTGCTCATCGTGGAGCAGGTCCTGCATCTCGGCGACCAACGTCACCGGCACGTTCGCCGGGCGAAAGATCGCCAGCCACTCTGCGGCAGTGCGCCTGCGGAACGTGGCCCTCAGTTCGGCGATCAGAGCGGGAGCGTTCGCCGGGCGTGATTCGTACTCGGCGAAGCGGGGGTCGGCGAGCAGATCGGTGCGGCCGGCGGCGATGATCAGCGCGTCAAGCTCGGCCATGGTGCGCACCATATAGAGCTGCAACAGCCGCCCGTCCGCGGTTTCGAAGAGCGTGCGGTTCGGGCTGATGGGCACGCGCGTGCCATCATCGCGCTGTGGCACGACCGCCTCCACCAGCGCCGCCTGTGCGAGGCAGGTGTTCGCCCAGACGCCGTTTGCCAGCAAACTCGTGTGCACTCTGCCGCCCTTACCGGTGCGTTCGCGCCGCAGAAGCGCCGTCACGATGGCGGCGTACAGGGTCACCGCGGTCGGGTGGTCGCCCATGCCGGGGACAGACATGCCGGGGGTGGCGCCGGGCGCGCGAACCAGGTCCATCAGTCCGCTCCGCGCCCACCAGGCGACGCCGTCGAAGCCTTCGAGCTCCGCATCTGGCCCGGTCTCGCCGTAAGCGGTCAGCGAGGCGTAGATCAGGCGCTCGTTCAGGGGCGCGAGGTCTTCGTACTGCAAATTCAACGCTCGTCGAGTTGGAAACGGCTGGTTCGTGACGTAGACATCACAGTCCGCGACCAGCCGCATGAGGATATCTCGCCCCTCCCGGGACCTCAGGTTGAGCGTGATGCTGCGCTTGTTGCGGCCGTCTGCCACCCAGCAGTAGTTGATCGGCGACTGTGGGCTCAGCGGGTAGCCTGCAAGCTGGCGGTACGGGTCGCCCAGCCCCGGAGATTCGACCTTGATCACGCTGGCGCCGAAATCCGCGAGGATCGTTGTCGAAACCGGACCGGCGATCCAGGTGCCGACATCCAGCACTTTCAGGCCGGCAAAGATAAGATCTGTGCTTTCGGACATGCACTGCCCCCGGAGGTTGTTGGCGGACGGTAGCACAGATTGCTTGCGCTAGCGGATAGACGTTCGACGCTAGGAGGGCAGCCGCGACAACCACGCAACCGCGTACAATCTCGGCATGCCCAATTTCGATCTCTCGGCCTCGGTTGTCTTGTGGCGCGGCGAAGAGCTGCTCGTGATGAAGCGCGGTGCGGGGGGATTCTCGGCCGGCGGCTGGTTCATCCCCGGCGGCCACCTCGAACAGGGCGAACGGCCCACCGAGGCGTGCGCGCGTGAGCTGTTCGAAGAGACCGGCATAAGCATCCAGCCCGAGGCGCTCACCCTTATCGATGTAATGACCTTCGAGACAGGCAGGGCCACTGCCCACACCCTCATCTACAGCGGCCCCTGCGAGGCCACCGCCGAACCCGTCATCAACGACGAACACGTGGCCACGCGCTGGATGACCGCCGAAGCCTACATCGCGCGCTTCCTCGACGAATCGATGCTGCGCGCGCGCGGTCTGCCGGAATCAGCGGTGGCCCTGGCTATTGAGGTTGCGCGCGTGGTGCGCACCGCCGAGGCGCTGCGATGCGGCTCGTAAGCGTCAACGTCGGCACAGCCCAGCCGATCGCCTCAAAAGGCGGGACGAGCGGCATCTACAAGCTGCCAGTGACAACGCCGATCCATATTGGCCCGCTCGGTCTCGAAGGCGACGCGATCGTCGATACGAAGCATCACGGCGGCGTGGACCAGGCCGTCTACCTCTTCAGCACGCCCGACTACGAGTGGTGGTCAGCCGAGCTGGGCCGCGCACTTGGCCCGGGGACGTTCGGCGAAAACCTCACCGTGAGCGAACTGGAGAGCGCGAAATCCAACATCGGCGATCGGCTGCGAGTAGGCGGAGCACTGCTCGAAGTGACCTCGCCCCGGATCCCCTGCGCCACTCTCGCCGCGCGCATGGACGACTCAACGTTCGTCAAACGTTTTCGCGAAGCCGAGCGCTTCGGCGTTTACTGCCGGGTGATCGAGCAGGGTACGGTCCAGGCAGGGGAGGCAATGGTGTTCGAACCGTACTCCGGCGAGACCGTCTCCGCACTGGAGATGTTCCGACTGTTCTATACGAAAAAGTACGACGAAGCGCTTCTCCGCCGGGCGTTGAACGGGCCTCTTCACCTCGCTTCGCGGGCCGAGTACGAAGCGCTCCTGGCAAGGCACGAAGCCGCGCGCGCGGGCGGTTGATCCAACCTCTTGACCCGCGCCCTGCAGCGAGCCACTATCCGTGCCATGGCAACTGCTGATATCTCCGAATCGCTCATTGATGCGTTGAACGTCATCTCCGGGCCGCACCCCGGGTTCCGCGCCGCCCATGCGCGAGGCATCGTCGCCGAGGGCACGTTCACTCCCACTCCCGAGGTCTCCGCCCTGACGCGAGCGGCGCACCTGCAGGGCGCGGCCGTACCCATCACCGTCCGGTTTTCGAACGCGGGCGGCATCCCCACCGTCGCCGATTCCGAGCGAGGGGGGCGCGGGATGGCGATCAAGTTCCACCTGCCGGACGGCCGAAACACCGACCTCGTCTGCGTCAGTGCGCCAGCGTTCGCCAGCAGAACACCCGAAGACTTCCTCGAACTGCTGCGACTGCGCGCACCGGACCCTTCGACCGGGAAGCCGGACATGGTCAAACTCGGGGCGTTCCTGGCGAAGCACCCCGAGACGGCTGCGGTCCTCGCCGCGGGCGCCGCTACTCCGCCCCGAGCCAGCTTCGCGACCACCGCCTACCACGCCCTCCACGCGTTCCGCTTCGTCAACGTTGCTGGCGAAGGGCGTTGGGTGCGTTACCACGTGGCACCAGAAGCGGGCGAGGCCAGCCTGACGGATGACGAGGCGGCGGCGCTGTCTGAGGACTACCTCCAGCGCGACCTTCGTGAGCGCCTTGCGAACGGCCCCGCGGCGTTCGCGCTGAATGTCCAGCTCGCCAACCCCGCTGACCAACTGATCGACCCCACACAGCCGTGGCCCAACGATCGCGAAAGCGTGGAGTGTGGCCGCATCGTGGTCACCACTGTCCTGTCGGAACAGGCGGCGGGCGATGCGATGATCTGGGACCCTACCAACATCACCGACGGCATCGAACTCTCGGACGACCCGATCCTGAGGGTCCGCGCTGGTGCCTACTCAGTGAGTTTCGCCCGCCGCCGCGCGCCTTAAGTTTCACAATCTGACTCGTTCATCAGCCGGTGGATCAGACGTTCGCCACCGCCTCCCAGGCCTGTTCGGAAAACGCCTCCGCGGGCAGGTTCTCCGGGCCGATCATCGGCGCAATGCGCGCCATTCCGAGCGCCGGGTTGGCCGCCGAGGCGAACCGGAAACGCGTTCGACGACTCTGCGCCTCCTCCCCAAACTCCGAAGCCAGCAGTGACGCAAGTCTCCCGGCAAAGCACAGACGGCGCATCCGTTCCGCTCGCTCCTCGGCGTAGGGCTGGAGTGTGCTGGTGGACCAATCGTCCGTGGCGAGCAGCGCATCACTGACAATCCGCACGTCGCGCATCGATATCGCCAGGCCCTGGCCGCTGATCGGGTCGTTGAATCCGGCCGCATCGCCGATCAGCACGGCCCCTTCAGCGAGCGGCGAATCAGTCCATGTGCTCTGGTTCGGCACCGAGTGGCAGGGGCCTGCAATCCGCGCATCCGCCACGCCAGCCATGTGCGGGATCTGGTCCCAGCGAAACACATCGAGGAATCGCCGGGGGCCGTCCTCCCCGCTGAAGCGCGTCTTCTGATCGAAGCCGTACCCAAGGTAGAGGCGCAGGCGACCATTCCCCTGGGGGAAGACGAAGTAGTTCACGTCGTCCTCCGTGCCGACCACCTGCGTGTCCGCCGGCCAGTCATCCGCGCCCTCTACCAACAACCCGGCGAACAGGTGGTGCGGCGTGTCTTCATGCAGTTCGATGCCGAGTTGGCGGCGCACTTGCGAGTTGCGGCCATCGGCGCCAACCACCAGTCGGCAGTTTGCCGTTTGGGTCACGCCACCTGTTGTGTAACTCACTCCCGGAGACGCGCCCGCACGGACGGTGACCTCGGAAACATTGCGCACTGCGGTCGCGCCCGCCGCCACGGCAGCATCGAAGAGCGCCTGGCAGGCATGTGGATGGCCGAGCGAGAGCGGCCCCGGGATGCCCGGCAACATGCCCTCCAGCTTCAGCCGTCCCGCCTCTGCCTCTTCATTGCTGATGCTGCCGTCGTAGCCCACGTGGTAAGTGATGTGGTGGTCGTTCGCGCCGGCGAGCACCTCGTACAGCCCGGTGCGCTTCGCCTCGGCGACGCCCCACGGAGCAAGCCACTCGCCACGCACCATGTCCTTGAACTCGGCCGTCTTTTCGAGCAGCAGGACACGCTTGCCTGCACGCGTCATCACGGTCGTCAGCCCGCCCCCGGCGACGCCGCCGCCAACGATCACCAGATCGTAGTTCTCGGTCATGACTCACTCCTCCACGTAGGTGGAGCGCATTGTAACGGTAGCAACCCCGAACGAGACTTCGCCGATCCCTTACCCGTAGCCTCGCGGAAGCTCGCCGATGACGTTCTCTGCCCGCAACTCCGCAATCTCAGCCGCAGAAAGGCCCATAGCGGTGAGCACCTCAACGTTGTGCTCACCCAGCAGCGGCGCCGCCCGCTCGCTTCTCGGCCGCACGCCTTCACTGGAGATCGGCAACCCCGGGTAGAGGTGCGTGCCGACGTGCGCGCGCTCAACGCTCTCCCAAAACCCGGCGTCCGCAAACGGCTCGGAAAAGAGCAGTTCGGCCTCGTTGTTGACGGGGGCGGCAGGCACACCGGCTGCGACCAACACCTCGAGCGCCTCATCGCGGCTGCGGGCCCGACTCCACGCCGCGAGCTTCTCGTCGACGACCCGGCGGCCAGCGCCGCGCCCGCCCTCGGTCGAAAGTTCAGCGGCAGACGCCCAGGACTGGCCGATCGCTTTTGCGAGCGACGCCCATTGCCCGTCGTTCTCCACTTCGAGCGCCAGCCACTCATCGCCGCCATCGCAGGGGAAAACGCCCGAGGGAGT
>JBDUAL010000093.1:0-6420 GCA_040004685.1 Anaerolineaceae bacterium
GGACATGGCAAACATCGACCCCTCGCTCTACCAGCAGGTCGGGACGGTTGCCGGGACGGGCTACGAAGGGGCGCAGGGGATCTGGCCAGCGGTCTACCCACGGCTGCTCGAACTGATTCGCACCCACCGTTCGACGCTAATCTTCGTGAATAACCGGCGTCTGGCCGAGCGGCTGGCAGCGAGGATCAACGAACTCGGGGGCGAGGAGCTTTTGCGGGCACATCACGGATCCGTTTCGAGGGAGCAACGGACGGAGATCGAGGAGAAATTGAAGGCGGGGCTGCTGCCGGGGCTGGTTGCAACGAGTTCCTTGGAACTGGGCATCGACATGGGGGCGATCGACCTCGTGGTGCAGGTGGAATCGCCGAAATCGGTGGCGCGCGGGCTGCAGCGGGTCGGGCGTGCCGGCCACCAGGTAGACGCGCCAAGCACGGGGCGCATCTTCCCCAAGTTCCGCGGCGACCTCCTTGAGTGTGCGGTGTTGACGGAGCGGATGCACAAGGGCCTCATCGAAAAGACGGACGTGCCGAAGAACCCACTGGACGTACTCGCACAACAGATCGTGGCGATGTGTTCGGTCGACGATTGGCGCGTCGACGAGATCGAGGCGCTCGTGCGGCGAAGCTATAACTTCGCCACTTTGACGCGGGATGTGCTGGAGAGCGTGTTGGGCATGCTGGCCGGACAGTACCCGTCTGACGAGTTCGCCGAACTGAGGCCGCGCATCCTCTGGGACCGGGCGACAGACGTCCTTTCGAGCCGTAAAGATGCGAAGACCATCGCGGTCCTGAACGCCGGGACGATCCCAGATCGCGGGCTGTACGGAGTTTTTCTCGGCGTTGGCGGGCCGCGTGTCGGTGAGCTGGACGAGGAGATGGTCTACGAAACACGGGCGGGCGAGACCTTCATGCTGGGTGCGACAACGTGGCGCGTGCAGGAGATCACGCGCGATCAGGTGATCGTCACGCCGGCCCCCGGCGAGCCTGGCAAGATGCCGTTCTGGAAGGGCGACGGTATTGGTCGCCCGCTGGAGTTCGGCCGGGCAATCGGGCAGTTCACGCGCGAAATAGACGCGATGAAGGACGGCGACGCCGCGCTCGAGCGGCTGCAACGCACGCATGACCTCGACGAACGTGCCTCGCGCAATCTGCTCGCCTACCTGGCGGAGGAGAAGGAGGCGACTGGTTCGCTCCCAACCGACCGGACGATCGTCGTACAGCGTTTCCGGGACGAGCTTGGCGACTGGCGAGTGGTGATGCTGACCCCCTTTGGCGGGCGTGTGCATTCGCCCTGGTCGCAGGCGATCGAGGCGATGCTTTCCGACCGTAGCGGGTTCGACGTGCAGACCATCTGGAGCGACGACGGGATCGCGATTCGCTTCGCCGGCGGTGACGAGCCCCCACCCACCGAAAGCCTCTTCCCAGCGCCTGAAGGCGTAGAGGAGATGGTGCTCGAGCGACTGGCGAACACCGCGCTGTTCGCGGCCCACTTTCGCGAGAACGCGGCGCGGGCACTGCTGCTCCCGCGACGACGGCCAGGTTCGCGAACGCCGTTGTGGTTGCAGCGTCAGCGCTCGGCGAATCTGATGGCGGTGGCGAGCCGCTACGGCTCGTTCCCGATCATCCTGGAGACCTACCGCGAGTGCCTGCGGGATGTCTTTGACCTTCCCGGGCTGATCGAAATCCTCTCGCAAGTGCGGAGCCGGGAGATTCGGACCGTGACAGTGGACCTTCAAGAGGCTTCGCCGTTCGCGCGCTCGCTGCTGTTCGACTACGTGGCCGCGTACATGTACGAAGGCGATGCACCGCTGGCGGAACGGCGCGCCCAGGCTTTGACGCTGGACCGCAACCTGCTGCGCGATCTGCTGGGTCAGGACGAACTGCGCGAACTTCTCGACCCCGACGCCCTGACCCAGGTCGAACTCGAACTGCAATGCCTCGTCGAGCAACGAAAAGCCCGCAACGAAGACCAACTCCACGACGTCCTGCGGCGCGTGGGCGACTTGACGATTGGCGAAATCGAGGCCCGTGTAGCGGAACCGGAAATGGCCCATCAATGGCTCCAGCAATTGGAAGCCAGTCACCGCGCGTGCCAGGTGCGAATCGGCCGAGAGGACCGCTGGATACCGATCGAAGATGCCGGCCGCTACCGGGACGCGCTGGGCGTTGCAACGCCGCAGGGCGTGCCCGAGGTGTTCCTCAAACCTTCGGAGGGGGCGCTGGAGGGCCTTGCCGGACGCTTCGCCCGCACCCATTCACCCTTTATTGCGGCGAGCGTCGCCGAGCGCTGGTCCGTCCCGGAATCGCTGGTGCGGGAGGCGCTGCAAGCATTAGAGGCGGCCGGGACTGTCGTCCACGGCGATTTCCGGCCCGGCGGAGTGGAGCGCGAGTGGTGCGACGCCGAGGTTCTCCGCATTCTCCGCCGCCGTTCGTTGGCGCGTCTCCGCCGCGAAGTCGAAGCGGTGGATGGCCCTGCCTACGCACGCTTCGCGCTGAAATGGCAGGGCGTGGGCAGCGCCGCCAGCGGCATCGACCGGCTCCGTCAGGTTGTGGCGCAGCTGGAAGGTCTGGCGCTCCCCGCATCTTCGCTGGAGCGCGATATCCTGCCTGCGCGTGTTTCGGGCTACCAGCCGCGGCTGCTGGATGAACTCTGCGCCTCCGGTGAGGTGGCGTGGGTCGGCCGGGGACGGCTGGGCAAAGACGATGGGCGAGTAGCGCTCGTCCCGCGTGAACGTTTGGCGGAATTCGCGACCGGGCCCGCACCCCAAGACGTCGACGAGCTCCAGACCGCTGTGCTGGAGCTGTTAAGGCAACGCGGCGCCCTCTTCTTCGCCGAGATGGTCGCCACAACCATGAAGCCTGCGCGTGACGTCCTTGACGCGCTCTGGGAGCTGGCCTGGGCGGGCGCAGTGACGAACGATACGTTCGCCCCCGTTCGCGCCCTTGCCTGGCCGAAGAAGGTGGGCACTGGCATCGGCCCTCGGCCCAGGTCCGGCGGTTTGCCGCCCGAATCGTCCGGCAGATGGTCGGCCGCTGCGATGGCCGGTGTGCAAACGGCAAACAGCACTCAACGGGCTCACAGCCTCGCGACCACTCTGCTCGAACGATACGGCGTCGTCACCCGCGAAACGGTAATGTCCGAGGGCATCGCCGGAGGCTTCTCGACGGTCTATCCAGTGTTCAAGGCCATGGAAGATGGCGGGCGCATCCGGCGAGGGTATTTCGTCGAAGGTTTGGGCGCGGCGCAGTTTGCACTTCCGGGCGCCGTGGAACGTCTGCGCGCGGAACGTGATCGCCCGGATGAGCCGCGAGTAGCGGTGCTCGCGGCCACTGATCCGGCAAATCCCTTCGGAGCCACGCTTCCGTGGCCGAAGCGCGAAGAAGAACAGCGCCGGCAGCTGCAACGTGCAGCGGGGGCGCAGGTGGCGCTTGTTGATGGCGAGGTGGTGCTCTACCTCGACCGCAGCGGCCGTGGCGTCACGACTTTGCCCGCTTTCGACGACGTCGCAGTTCGCGGTTTGGCTCTAGGAGGACTGCTTCAAACGGTTGACCGGTTGGGCCGCCGTGGGCTCACAGTCGAACGCATCGATGGCCTGCAGCCTATTGAGTCGCCGTTCGGAGAAGCGTTCATCGCTGCCGGGTTCGCTTCTGGCTATAGAGGGCTGACCTACCGGCCAGCGGCACGGAGCCTGGCCAGTGCCGGAAGGAGATAGTCTCTACCGCTTCGCGGCGAGTCTCCGGGGGGTGCTTGAAGGCCAAACGATCCTTGCCGCGCGCAGCCACGGCCCAGGGCCAGTGCCGCAGGTAAAGCGAATTGTAGGCGCTACCTGCACGGCGGTGCGTTCGCAGGGAAGGAACATGCTCATCAGCTTCGACAACGGGCTGGTGTTGCGCGGGCATCTGCGGATGAACGGCACCTGGCACGTCTATCGGCCAGGCGAGCCGTGGCGGATGCCGGAACGGGAAGCCCGGCTGGTGCTGGAGGTGGACGGGGCCACCGTGGTCAACTTCAGCGCGCCAGTGATCGAACTGTTGGAAGAGCGCGCGCTAGGGGTGCACGCGCGCATCGCGAATCTCGGCCCGGACTTACTGGACGAGGAGTTCGATCCGGCGGAGGCGTTGCGACGCCTGCGTGACCCGGCGCGCGCCGGACTGACCGTTGGCGATGCGGTGATGGATCAGCGGGCGTTGGCGGGCATCGGCAATATCTGGAAGAACGAGGCGCTGTTCTACGCCGGGATCAACCCCTGGCGGCGCATGAACGAGCTTTCAGATGTGGACCTCCTGCTGGTCATTGAAAAGGCTCAAGCGCTGCTCCGTGCTAGCGTCGGAAAGACGAACGCGCTGAACATGAGTTTCCGGCCGGCGATGTACGTCTACGGTCGCGGCGGGCAGCCGTGCCGCCGCTGCTACAGCCGGTTGCGCAGCGCCCCGCAAGGAGTGGACATCCGGCATACGGTATGGTGTCCCAAGTGCCAACCGGTGGCCGAAGGACAGATGGAACCGCCGGTGCGCGGCGGTCTTAACCGTCGCTCACAATCCTGAGAACACCCTATTGACGATCTTTCGCGAGATACGTACTGTTCACGTTAAGGAAGGAGGTGATGCGCATGGACGATCACAGTAGTAGTTCAGGCCGGACATCAGCGCGGGGGGTGACCTCCTCCTAGGACTCCGGTCTTAGCTACGCACTTTAGGGCCCCGCATACTCGCGGGGCCCTTTTCTTTTGCCTTTGTGAGGAGCCGACAACTGACTGAGTTCGACCCCGCAGCATTCCAGAGAGCGCTTTCCACGGCCTCTATTGGGCGATTCCTGGTGTTTCGGGAGGTCCTCGATTCGACGATGGTGTTAGCGCGCCGTGAAGCCGATGAGGGGGCGTCGCACGGGACATTGGTACTTGCGGAGGAGCAGACGGCGGGAAAAGGCCGCAAAGGGCGAGCGTTTTACAGCCCACGTGGAGAGAACCTCTACCTGACGATCGTTCTTCGATGCCCGTTCGAGGTGCATAAGCTGCTTCCGCTGGCCGTGCCGCTGGCCGTGTGTCTTGGGGTAGCGGCGCAGGGTGTGGATGCGGCAATCAAATGGCCGAACGACGTGTGGGTAGCCGGCCGGAAGCTCTCGGGAATGTTGATCGACGCTGAGTTGTCTTCGACGGGCGGTCTGGCAATGGTGGGCATTGGGATCAACGTAAACGGCGATCCCACGACGATTCCGGAGATCGCAGCGATCGCCACGAGCATGCGCAACGAAACTGGGCGACACGTGCCGCGGGAGGCGCTCCTTGCTGCGGTGTGCAACGAGTTGGAAGCGGCGCTCCGGCTATCGCCGGGTGCCCTAGTCGAAAGGTATCGAGCGGCAAGCCTGGTGATTGGCAAGGAAGTCTGGATTACGCCCGTTACGGGGGAGGCCTACGCCGGGGTTGCTGAGAGTGTCGCTGACGACGGTTCGCTTATGGTGGTGGACGCTCAGGGTGGCCGGCGTCCGTTGAGTGCGGAAGAGGTCACGCTGAGACCCTTCGGTGGCGTCGCGCCGCTGTGAACCTGGGGGCCGTATCATTGGGGAAGCGATGAACAAGGATGCTCAGACCCCGGTCTCTCGGTGCCCAGGTGCGGCCCTCCACTGGGCCGGACCCGGTGGGATGAGCAGCTAGGTGCCACCAATCACATTGCACATGGTGCTGGCGCGGACGATCGCGCTGAGTTTGGATTCGAAGCAACTGGCTCCGACTTCGGGCCACTATCTCCTGGGCGCGACTTCGCCGGATATTCGCGTGCTTACCCGCCAGGATCGCTTCAGTACGCACTTTTTTGATCTGAATGGACCCAGCCATCAGGACTCGGTGGCCGGGTTCCTGGCGGCGAATTCGCAGTTCCTGGAGCCAGGGAAATTGAGCGACGAGACCAGGGCGTGGGTGGCGGGCTACATCAGCCACCTTGTAATGGATGAGCAGTACATCACGGGCGTCTACCGGAGGTTCTTCGCGAAGCACGAGGCGTTGGGCGGCAAGATGCGCGCCAACGTAATGGACCGGCTCCTCCAGTTCGACCTCGATCGGCAGTACGGCAACGATGCTGACTTGAAGGCCAGGCTCTGCGACGCGCTAAGTTGCACCGTGGAGGGCATCGATGCGGGGTTCGTGGACAGCGGAACGTTGGAGCGCTGGCGGCAGGTGAGCCACGACGTCGCGGCGCGGGAGATGGACTGGGAGCGGATGCGAACGATGATTTCGAATCACTTGCGGTTGGGTGGGTTGGACGAGGGACAGACGCTCGGTTCGTTCCTCGATTCGCTACCGGACCTGCTGAATGAGACAATCGCGCACATCACGAGTTCAGAAATCGAGACTTTCGTGCAACGGTCCACAGCCGCGGCGCGCGCCGCTGTAGGGAGGTACCTGGGATGCGGATAATCCGCAACGCC